>NZ_JBIVMF010000013.1:0-213124 GCF_044752945.1 Streptomyces sp. NPDC088554
ACCGCACCCCCCTCCACCGGGGACAACCGCACCCGCAGAGCAGAAGCCCCGGTCGCGTACAGGGACACCCCCTCCCACGAGAACGGCAGCCCACCCCGGGCCTCCTCGCCGAGCGGAACGAAGGAGGTCGCGTGGAGCGCCGCGTCCAGCAGCGCGGGATGCAGGCCGAAGGCGTCGGCCTCGGCCTCGTCGGTCCCGGGCAACGCGACCTCCGCGTACACCTCTCCGTCGCGCCGCCAGACCGCCCGCAGTCCCCGGAAGACCGGGCCGTACGCGAAGCCGTCCTCGGCCAGCCGGTCGTAGAGGCCGTCGATGGTGACCGGCTCGGCGCCGGGTGGCGGCCACTCGGCGGTGGCGGAGCCGGTGTGTCCGTGGGGTGTCTCCGCGGTGGTGAGTACGCCCGTGGCGTGCCGGGTCCACGGTGTGTCGTCGCCGTCCTCGGGCCGCGCGTAGACGTTGACCGTACGGCGGCCGGAGCCGTCCGGGTTGCCGATCCACAACTGGACCTGGATTCCGCCCTGTTCGGGAAGGACCAGCGGCGCGGCCAGGGTCAGTTCCTCGACGCGGTCGCAGCCGACCTCGTCGCCCGCCCTGATCGCCAGCTCCAGGAACGCGGTGCCGGGCAGCAGTGTCGTACCGCGTACGGTGTGGTCGGCCAGCCACGGGTGGGTCCGGAGCGACAACCGGCCGGTGAGCAGGGCGCCTTCGGAGTCGGCCAGGGAGACGGCGGCGGAGAGCAGCGGGTGGTGTGCCGCGCCGAGCCCGGCGGCGCGCAGCTCCGCGGGCTGGCCCTGGGCACCCTTGGGCCAGTACCTGCGGCGCTGGAAGGCGTAGGTGGGGAGGTCGACGCGGTGGGCGCCCGTACCGGCGAAGTAGCCGTCCCAGCGCACGGGGACGCCCCGGACGTGCAGTCCCGCCAGGGCGGTGGTGAGGGTGTGGACCTCCGGGCGGCCGGCCCGCAGAGCAGGCAGCACAACGGCGTCCGCACAGCCCTCGGCGGGCGCCGGGCCCGATGCGTCCGCCGGCGCCGCGGCCTCGATGGTCGGCGCGGACAGGGCCGCGTCGGGGCCGAGTTCGAGGAAGGTGGTGACGCCGTGCCCGGCCAGCCAGCCGATGCCGTCCGCGTACCGTACGGTCCTGCGGACATGGTCCACCCAGTAGTCGGCGGAGGTGACCCGGTCGACCGTCACGGGCTCGCCGGTGACATTGGAGACGAGCGGTGTCAGCGGGGCCTGGAGGGTGAGGCCCGCCACCACCTCGCGGAACGCGTCGAGCATCGGTCCCATGAGCGGCGAGTGGAAGGCGTGGGAGACCCGCAGCCGCTTCGTCCTGTGTCCCTCGCTCTCCAGCCGGGCCGCGATCCGGGCGACCGCGCTCTCCTCGCCCGCGAGGACGAGGGCGGAGGGGCCGTTGACGGCGGCGACCGCCACCGTGTCCGGGGCGTCGGCGAGCAGCGGTGCGACCTCGTCCTCCGTCGCCTGTACGGCGAACATGGCGCCGCCCGGGGGAAGTTCCCGCATCAGCTTGGCGCGGGCCGCGACCAGGGTGCACGCGTCGGCCAGCGACAGCACCCCCGCCACATGGGCGGCGGCGATCTCGCCGATGGAGTGGCCGGTCAGATAGTCCGGCTTGACGCCCCAGGACTCCACCAGCCGGTACAGCGCGACCTCCACGGCGAACAACGCGGGCTGGGCGTAGCCCGTGTCGTTGAGCGCTTCGGGGTCCTCGCCCCACATCACTTCGCGCAGGGGTCGGTCGAGCAGGGGGTCGAGGGCGGCGGTCGTCTCGTCCAGGGCACGGGCGAACTCCGGGAACCTGTGGTGGAGTTCGCGTCCCATGCCCAGGCGCTGGGAGCCCTGGCCGCTGAACAGGAAGGCGAGTTTCCCGTGCTCGGCCGAGGTTCCCCGGGTGGTGCCGAGCACCCGGTCGACGGTGTCGCCGCCCAGGCCGGAACCACCCGGGCCCGAAGCGTCCAAGCCCGAAGCATCCAAGCCCGAAGCGTCCAAGCCCGAAGCACCCGGATCGGAAGCCTCCTGCTCCGAAGCGTCCGCACACAGCGGGGCGAGCGCGGCGAGCGCGCTCGCCCGGTCGGTGGCCAGGAGGACCGCGCGGTGTTCGAAGCCCGTGCGGGTGGTGGCCAGGGAGTACGCCGTGTGGAGGACGGCGGCCGTGGGGTCGCTCTCCAGCGCGGACCGCAGTGCGGCGGCCTGTGCGCGCAGGGCCTGCGGGGTCCGGCCGGACAGCGCCAGCGGCACCACACCGGGCTCCGTCTCCACCGTACCGACGGGTGCCTCGGCACTCGTGTCGGGGGCCTGTTCGACGATGGTGTGCGCGTTGGTACCGCTGATGCCGAAGGAGGAGACGGCCGCGCGCCGGGGCGCTCCCGTCTCGGGCCACGCGGAGTTCTCGCGCAGAATCCGGACCTCGCCGCGTGTCCAGTCCACGTGCGAGGAGGGTTCGTCGGCCAGCAGGGTGCGCGGGAGTACCCCGTGGCGCATCGCCATGACCATCTTGATGACACCGGCCACACCGGCGGCGGCCTGGGTGTGGCTGATGTTCGACTTGACCGAGCCCAGCAGCAGCGGCCGGTCCGCGTCGCGGCCCTGTCCGTACGTCGCGAGCAGCGCCTGTGCCTCGACGGGGTCGCCGAGCACCGTGCCCGTACCGTGCGCCTCGACCACGTCGATCTCGGCGGCGGACAGCCGGGAGTTGATCAGGGCCTGCTGGATGACTTCCTGCTGCGAGGGGCCGTTCGGCGCGGTCAGGCCGTTCGACGCGCCGTCCTGGTTGACGGCGGAGCCACGTACCACCGCCAGGATCTCGTGCCCGTTGCGCTGGGCGTCCGAGAGGCGTTCCAGTACGAGGATGCCGACGCCCTCCGCCCAGCCGGTGCCGTCCGCGGTGTCGCCGAAGGAGCGGCAGCGGCCGTCCGCGGAGAGCCCGCCCTGCCGGCTGAACTCGACGAAGGTGCCGGGGCTCGACATGACGGTGACGCCGCCGGCCAGCGCGAGGGAGCACTCGCCCGCGCGCAGTGCCTGGGTGGCGAGGTGCACAGCGACCAGGGAGGACGAGCAGGCGGTGTCGATGGTGACGGCGGGGCCGACCGTACCGAAGGTGTAGGAGACACGTCCCGACAGGACGCTGCCGGTGTTGCCGGTGAGCTGGAAGCCCTCGGCACCGTCGGCGGGTCCGACGCGGTAGTCCTGGGCCATCGCGCCCAGGAACACACCGGTCTGGCTGCCCTTGACGGAGGCCGGGTCGATCCCGGCGCGTTCGAACGCCTCCCAGGCGGATTCGAGGACGACGCGCTGCTGCGGATCCATCGCGACGGCTTCGCGCGGTGAGATGCCGAAGAAGTCGGCGTCGAAGTCGGGGGCTTCGTGCAGGAAGCCCCCGGAGGTGGTGGTGGACGCGGCGAGCGCCTCGGTGTCCCAGCCCCGGTCGGCGGGGAACTCCGTGATGCCGTTCCCGCCGGCCTCGACCATACGCCAGAGGTCTTCGGGGCTGCTGATGCCGCCGGGGTAGCGGCAGGTCATGCCGATGATGGCGATCGGCTCCCGGGCCGCTGTCTCCAGCTCGTTCACCCGCCGCCGGGTCCGCCGGAGATCGGCGGTGGCAAGCTTGAGGTAGTCCCGGAGCTTCTGTTCGTTGTCCATCTCAACTCAACCCATCTCGACAGCCAGCGGCAGAACTTGAATCACTCGGGATATCTCGCGCTCGCCGTGCAATGCGAAAATCAGAAAGCCATACGGCTTCTCCACCGATGGCTTCTCAGCCGATGAAGAGAAGCCATCAGGCAAGTGTGGAACGGGACGCGGCGGTAATCACCTAGTTTCCGACGGCCCTTGGGCCCTTCACCAGCCGGAGGCCAGCAGCAGATCGCCGTATTCGTGTTCACGGGACACCTGCTTGAGGTCGGCGTCGACCATCATCCGCATGAGCGCCTCGAAGTCGACGGTGGGCCGCCAGCCGAGCCGGGAGCGGATACGGTGGCTGTCCGCGCAGAGGATCTCCACCTCGGCGGGGCGGACCAGAGCGGGATCCACGACAACATGCTCCTGCCAGTCGAGCCCGACATGGTCGAAGGCGATCCGCACCGCGTCCCGTACGGAGTGCATGGAGCCGCTGCCCACCACGTAATCGTCCGGCTCGTCGGGCTGGAGCATCAGATGCATGGCACGCACATAGTCGCCGGCGAACCCCCAGTCGCGTACGGCGGCGAGGTTGCCCAGATGCAGCTTGTCCTGGTGCCCGAGCTTGATCCGGGCGACGGCCAGGGAGATCTTCCGGGTCACGAACTCCGAGCCCCGGCGCGGGGATTCATGGTTGAAGAGCATCCCGGACACGGCGTACATCCCGAAGGACTCGCGGTAGTTGCGGGTGATGAAATGGCCGTACGCCTTGGCCGCCCCGTACGGGCTGCGCGGGTGGAAGAGCGTCGTCTCGCGCTGCGGGGTCTCGGCCGCCTTGCCGAACATCTCGGAGGACGACGCCTGGTAGAACCGGATCTGGCCGTGGCCGTCGTGGTGCTGCGAGGAGTTCAGCCCGCTCACCCGCCGGATCGCCTCCAGGACCCGGAGCACGCCCATACCGTTGACCTCGGTGACCAGTTCGGCCTGCTGCCACGACATCGGTACGAACGAGACGGCGCCCAGGTTGTAGACCTCGTCCGGCTGCACCTCGTCGATGGCGGCGACCAGGCTGCCCTGGTCCATGAGGTCGCCGTCGACGAAGGAGAGCGCCGAGGCGAGCCGGCTGACCCTCGACTTGCGCGGGTTCGCCTGTCCTCGGATCAGTCCCCACACCTGGTATCCCTCGGACAGGAGATGCTCGGCCAGATAAGAACCGTCCTGCCCGGTAATTCCGGTGATCAGCGCACGCTTGGTCATACCAAACCCCTTCTCGGCCATGGAGACATCGGCACACTCGCAAGCCGCCGACCACGCCGTCAAGAAATCCCGGGGTTACTAGGGGATTTCCTGGGCACGGACACTTTCCACCACCACGAGAGGCGTGAAGACTAGTAATTTTCGGGGACGCCAAGCGGTTTACTCGGTGCGCCGACATCAAGGTCGGCTCTGTCAACCGGAGTGTCTTTTCCGTGCTGTTCGGATTTCTGCGTACGCATGTACGCCCGTACCGCCGAGCCACCGCCCTGCTGATCCTCCTCCAAGTGGTGCAGATCCTGGGCACACTGCTGCTGCCGACGCTCGGCGCCGCGCTGATCGACAACGGTGTGGTGGCCCGCGACAGCGGTTACGTCGGGCGGATCGGGACGGTCATGATCGCCGTCGCCCTCGTACAGGTCGCCTCGGCGGTCGGCGCGGTGGCGCTGGCCGCCCGTACCGCGATGGCGATGGGCCGCGACATCCGCTCCGCCGTCTTCCGCGGCGTACTGGGCTTCTCCGCGCGCGAGTTGGGCCGGTTCGGTACGCCGACCCTGCTGACCCGTACGGTCAACGACGTCCAGCAGGTGCAGACCCTCGCGCAGTCGGGCTTCGGCATCGCGGTGGCGGCGCCCCTGATGTGTCTGGGCAGTGTGGTCCTGGCCTTGCAGCAGGACGTTCCGCTGGCACTGATCCTGGTGCTCCTCGTCCTGTCCGTCTCCGTCTCCTTCGGCCTTCTGCTGGCCCGGATGGGCGTGCTCTACGAGCGGATGCAGACCCATCTCGACCGGCTGGGCAAGCTGTTGCGCGAGCGGATCACGGGGGTGCGCGTGGTGCGTTCCTTCGTCAGGGACGCGTACGAGCGCGAGCGGTTCGTCCGCACCAACGACGAACTCCTCCAGGTCTCGCAGCGCGTGGGCCGGCTGATCGCGACCATGCTCCCCATGGTGCTGCTCCTCATGAACGGCTTCATGATCGTCATCCTGTGGGCGGGCGCCCACCGCATCGACGGCGGCACCATGCGGATCGGCGCGCTCAGCGCGTTCCTCAGCTATCTGTCGCTCATCCTGATGTCGGTCGTGATGGTCGCGTTCGTGTTCCTCGCGGTCCCCCGTGCCACGGTCTGCGCCGGACGGCTCCAGGCGGTCCTGGCCACCCCGGCCGGGGTGGCTCCGCCCCTGGAGCCGGTGCGGCCGGACCCCGCCGACACCGGGCGGATCGAGCTGCGCGCGGCGGAGTTCCGCTATCCGGGCGCCGAGAAACCCGTACTCCAGGAGATCGATCTGACCGTTGACCCCGGCGAGAACGTGGCGATCCTCGGCTCCACCGGGAGCGGCAAGACCACCCTGCTCAATCTCGTGCTGCGGCTGGCCGACGCCACCGCCGGGAGCGTGCGCGTCAGCGGGGTCGACGTGCGGGAGCTGGCCCCTGACACGCTCAGCGGGACCGTGGGCTTCGTACCGCAGAAGCCGTATCTGTTCTCCGGGACCGTCGCGACCAATCTGCGCTTCGGGAAACCCGACGCCACCGACGAGGAGCTGTGGCAGGCCCTGCGGACCGCTCAGGCCGCGGAGTTCGTCGAGCGGCTGCCCGGCGCCCTGGACGCCCCGATCGCCCAGGGCGGTACGAATGTCTCGGGCGGCCAGCGCCAGCGCCTCGCCATCGCGCGCACCCTGCTGCGCCGGCCCGCCGTCTACCTCTTCGACGACTGCTTCTCCGCGCTCGACTACGCCACGGACGCGGCCCTGCGCACCGCGCTGGCCCCCGAGACCGCGCGGGCGACGGTGCTGACCGTCGCCCAGCGGGTCGACACGGTGCGGTCCGCCGACCGGGTCGTGGTCCTCGACGGCGGCCGGATCATCGGCATCGGCACCCACGACGAGCTGCTGCGCTCCCACCCCACCTACCGAGAGATCGCCTTCTCCCAGCTCACCGAGGAGGAAGCCACCCATGGTCCCGCCGCCCGTCAGTGACCCGACGACCACCATCGAAGCCGTCCGCACCACCGGAGGCGCCGGCCCCTCCGGAGCCGAGCAGCCCCCGCCCCCCGGGCCCGGCCGCCGGCTGCTCGGGCTGCTCCGGCCGCACCGGCCCCGTATCGCCCTGGCGCTCGTCATGGGCATCGGCGGGATCGTGCTCACCTCCTGCGGACCACTGCTCCTCGGCAGGGCCACGGACCTGGTCGCCGAGGGGATCCTCGGGGGCCCCGCCGGCTCCCCCGCCCCGGGCGTCGACTTCGGCCGGGTCGGCCGGGTGCTGCTGCTCCTGCTCGCGCTGTATGTCCTGGCCTCGCTGTTCATGCTCGTACAGGGGCGTCTGACAGCCGATGTCGTACAGAAGGTGGTCTTCGGCCTGCGGCAGAAGGCGGCGGACAAGCTCGCCCGGCTGCCGCTGCGCTACTTCGACCGGCACCCCGCGGGCGAGGTGCTCAGCCGGACGACCAACGATGTCGACAATCTCCAGCAGACCGTGCAGCAGACCCTCGCCGAGCTGATCACCTCGGTCTTCTCCCTCCTGGTCATGCTGATCCTGATGCTGGTGATCTCGCCCTCACTGGCCCTGATCATGCTGGTGAGCGTGCCGCTGTCGGCCGTCCTCGCGGCGTGGATCAGCAAACGCGCCCACCCCCGCTACGCGGACCAGTGGGCCGCCACCGGCGCGCTCAACGCGCAGGTCGAGGAGGTCTACACGGCCCACTCGCTGGTCCGGGGCTTCGGCAGGCGCGACCTGGCCGAGCAGCGGTTCGACACGCACAACGAGGCGGTGTTCCGGGCGGGCGCCAAGGCCCAGTTCGCCTCCGGCACCATCGAGCCCGCCATGATGTTCATCGCCAACCTCGGCTATGTCGTGGTGGCGGTGGCCGGCGCGTGGAAGGTCATCGGCGGCACCCTGACCCTCGGGGAGGTACAGGCGTTCATCCTCTACTCCCGGCAGTTCAGCCAGCCGATCGTGCAGGTCGCGAGCGTGGCCGGGCGGCTCCAGTCCGGACTGGCCTCCGCCGCGCGGGTCTTCGCCCTCCTCGACGAGGAGGAGCAGACCCCCGACCCGGTGCGCCCCGCCGCCGCGCGACGCGCCATCGGCCGGGTCCGGTTCGACCGGGTCTCCTTCCGCTACACCCCCGAGACCCCGCTGATCGAGAAGCTGTCGCTCGTCGTGGAGCCGGGCAGCACGGTGGCGATCGTCGGCCCGACCGGTGCGGGGAAGACCACCCTGGGCAATCTCCTCATGCGCTTCTACGAGGTGGACGAGGGCCATATCCTCCTCGACGGGGTCGACATCGCGACGATGACCCGTGCCGAACTGCGCGGCCAGTTCGGCCTGGTCCTCCAGGACACCTGGCTGTTCGGTGGCACGATCGCCGAGAACATCGCGTACGGGCACGCCGGTGCGACCCGCGCGGAGATCGTCGACGCGGCCCGCGCCACCTGTGTGGACCGCTTCATCCGCACCCTGCCGGACGGCTACGACACCGTGCTGGACGACGGGGCGGCGGGCGTCAGCGCGGGTGAGAAACAGCTCATCACGGTCGCCAGGGCCTTTCTCGCCCAACCCGCGGTGCTGGTGCTCGACGAGGCGACGAGCGCGGTCGACACCCGTACGGAAGTGCTGATCCAGCGCGCGATGAACACCCTGCGCACGGGCAGGACCAGCTTTGTCATCGCGCACCGGCTCTCCACCGTCCGGGACGCCGACGTCATCCTCGTCATGGAGTCCGGCCGAATCACCGAGAGCGGCACCCACGACGAGTTGATCCGGCGGCGCGGCGCCTACGCGCGGCTGCATGCGGCCCGTACGGGATCTTCACCGGTATCAGAACTGTCGCCGCCGGCTTCCGCGTAACCTCGAAGAGTGAACCCGCCGGGCTCCCGGACCGGTGTTCGAGCCCGAGCAGAAGGACGGAACTGTGCCAGAAGGAAAACTCCTCGCCGTCAGCGATCTGCATGTCGTCTATGACGAGAACCGGCTGATAGCCGAGGAGCTGCGCCCCGAGTCGGACGACGACTGGTTGATCGTCGCCGGCGATGTCGCCGAGAAGTTCGCCGATGTCGAATGGGCGCTGCGGCTGCTCAGCGGACGGTTCTCCAAGGTCATCTGGGCCCCCGGCAACCATGAGCTGTGGACCCATCCGCAGGATCCGTGCGATCTGCGCGGTGAGAAACGCTATCTCCACCTGGTCGAGCTGTGCCGCGCGTTGGGCATCTCCACCCCCGAGGACCCGTACCCCGTGTGGCGCGGCGCCGGGGGTCCGGTGGTGGTGGCTCCGCTGTTCGTCCTGTACGACTACTCGTTCCGCGCGCCCGGCACCACCACCACGGTGGAGTCGCTGCGGGTGGCGCACGAGGCGGGCATCGTCTGCTCGGACGAGTACTTCCTGCACCCGGACCCCTTCCCGGGGCGGGACGCCTGGTGCTGGTCCCGGGTCGAGGAGACCGAGCGCCGGCTGTCCGCCGTCGACCCGTCCCTCCGTACGGTCCTGGTCAATCACTTCCCACTGGTACGGGACCCCACCCGCATCCTGCACTACCCGGAGTTCGCCCAGTGGTGCGGCACGGAGCTGACCGCCGACTGGCATGTGCGCTTCCGCGCCGCCTCGGTGGTCTACGGGCATCTGCACATCCCCCGGGTGACCTGGCACGACGGGGTGCGCTTCGAGGAGGTCTCGGTCGGCTATCCGCGCGAGTGGCGCCAGCGGCCACCACGGGTGCCGCTGCGTCAGGTCCTGCCCCAGCCCGCCGGGGAGGTCCGATGATCGCCGGAATCCTGCCCGCCTCGGTGGAGGTCGAGGCGGCGTACGAGGACTTCGCGCCGGAACCGTCCGAGACGCTGTTCCCGCAGGAGCGGGAGCATGTGGCGAAGGCGGTCGCCAAGCGGCAGCGCGAGTTCACGACCGTACGGTTCCTGGCGCGGCGCGCGCTGCTGCGGCTCGGGCAGCAGCCCGTTCCGCTGCTGCCCAACCGGCGGGGGGCTCCGCAGTGGCCGACGGGGATCGTCGGCAGCATGACGCACTGCGACGGCTACCGGGCCGCGGTGGTGGGCCGGTCGTCGGGGACGGCTGCGGTGGGTATCGACGCCGAGCCGGACGCGCCGCTTCCGGAGGGGGTGCAGGACTCCATCGCGCTGCCGTACGAGACGGATCGGCTCAAGGCGCTGCGGGAGTCCCATCCCGAGGTGAGCTGGGACCGGCTGCTCTTCAGCGCCAAGGAGAGTGTGTTCAAGGTCTGGTATCCGCTCACCGGGCGGGAACTGGACTTCTCCGAGGCGGAGATCGATATCGATCCGGTCGGCGGGACCTTCCGTGCCCGGCTGCTGGTGCCGGGGCCGCTGGTCGGTGGCCGGTCCGTCGGTGAATTCTCCGGCCGGTGGATCGCGGAGCGCGGACTGGTGGCCACCGCCATCCATATTCCGGCGCCGTCCTCCTCTCCCACCGCCCTCTCTCCCACCCTTTAACCCGAACAACGATACGAACAATAAAAATTACTTTCTGACGATTCATCGGCCGTCCGGACGCCATGCCGCAGTGAAGCTTGAGCAGAAGATCGATTAATCCTATGGTTGCCACGGCATCAGCGGGACCGATCTGCGCATGGATTGAGATGACCATGGTTCAGGTTTCCATTGTCGTACCGTGTTTCAACGAGAACGAGGTGGTCGGGTCCTTTCACACCGCCCTGGTGTCCGCACTCGAACCGACCCGGCGGACTTTCGAGATCTGCTACGTGGACGACGGCAGCGTCGACGGCACCAGACGCCGACTGGGCGCACTCGCCGACGCCGATCCCCGGGTCCGGTTCACCTCCTTCAGCCGTAACTTCGGCAAGGAGGCGGCCATGCTCGCCGGGCTGCGCATGGCCCGGGGTGACGCGGTCGTGCTCATGGACGCCGATCTCCAGCACCCTCCCGACCTGGTCCCCCGCATGCTGGAGCTGCACCGGCACGGCTACGACCAGGTCGTGGCCCAGCGCGACCGCGCGGGCGAGAGCGCCCTGCGGACCGCTCTCAGCACGGTCTACTACCGGCTGGTGCGCCGCTGTATGGAGGTTCAGGTCGTCGACGGCGCGGGCGATTTCCGGCTGCTGTCCCGGCGCGCGGTGGAGAGTGTGCTGTCGCTACCCGAGAGCAATCGTTTCTCCAAGGGAATCTTCTCGTGGATCGGCTTCGACACCGCCAGCTTCACCTATCGCAATGTCCAGCGGGCCGCCGGACATTCCAAATGGGGCGGCCGGAATCTGCTCAACTACGGGATCGACGGCCTGCTCTCCTTCAACAGCCGTCCGCTGCGGCTGGCGATCCACACCGGGCTGTGGCTTTTCCTCTCCGCGCTCTGCTACGCCCTGTGGATCATCGCGAATGTGGCGCTGAACGGGGTCGACGCGCCCGGCTACACCACACTGATGACCGCCGTCGTGGCACTGAGCGGAATCCAGCTCGCCACGCTCGGAATCATCGGGGAGTACGTCGGACGGATCTACCACGAGGCGAAACGCCGTCCGCACTATGTGGTCCGGGAGACGGACGAATCCCGGGGACGGTTCGAACACATCGCGAAAGGCAGTGGTGCACATGGCCACGGGCACACCGAGCGTCACCGCACCGAGACCGCCGGACGGCACTTCCCGGCCCTCTGACACGGATTCCACGGGTGCCCTCGGGAGCAGGGCGCCCGCGTGGACGAGGTACGGGGCGCCCGCCCTCGCGCTGCTGCCGCTCTCGCTGCTGGTCATGGCCGCGTGGCTCGGCCGTCATGTGCGGCCCGGCGCGGACGAGTGGTGCTTCCTGCCACAGGTCCGTGACCACGGGATCGCCGGGCTGATCGGGAAGTTCTACTTCCAGGACAACGGACGGCTCGGCAACGGGGTGCTGGTCGGGCTGTACGCGAAGTTCGGAGTGGCGGGCCACCAGTGGTTCGGGCCGGTCAGCGCCGTGGTGACGCTGGGGGTGCTGTGGGCCGTGATCGTCCTGGTGCTGCGCGCGGCCGGGCGGACGGCGCCGCGCGGGATCCCGCTGCTCGTGGCGGCGATGGCGACGGCGGTCTTCCTGCTCGCGACCGTCAACACGTACAAGACGTTCTACTGGCCGGGCTCCTCCGTCTCGCACACCCTGGCCCCGGTGCTGGCGTGCGCGGGGGCGATCCCGCTGCTGCGCGTCCGGTCCTCCCGCGCCGCCCGGCGGACCGCGGCGGGGATCGCCCTGGCCACGGGGGTCTTCATGGGCACGCTCTCGGAGGAGACATCGGTCGTCGCGCTGGTGGTCCTCGCGGCCCTGCTGATCAGCGGACGGGCCCTGTTCACCCCGGAGGTACGGTCGTACGCGCGCGTCTGGTGTCTGACCGGCGCGGCGGGGATCGTGGTGGGCACCGTCGTCCTGCTCACCTCGCCGGGATCGCTCGGCCGGCGCGACCGGTACGGCGCGCAGACCGCCTCACTGTTCGCGCCGGAGTCGCTGGGGGGGTCCCTGACCGGCTTTCTGGACATCCTGGGGACGGTCCTCACCAGCTGGAGCTGTCCGGGCGCGGCCGCGGCCGGGCTGCTGCTGGGGCTGCTCGTCCGGGAGCGGGGCGGGCGGGCGCCGGTGCTCCTGCCGGTCGGGCCGGGCCGTCTGCTGCTGGGGGGCGCCCTCACCTTCCTCGTCGCGGGATATCTCTGCACGCTCATCACCTTTCCGCTCTTCGGCCAGGGGGTGTCCCGGGCGTCCCGGACCTGGAACGACTACCTGCTGCTGTATGTCCTGCTGCTGGTGGGCGCGGGTGCCCTGCTGGGGCGCGCGCTGCGGTCGCGCGGGTGGTACGCCGGGGCCTCGACCGTACTCGGCGCGGCGGTGTGCGCCGCCGTGTGCGGGGGGCTGGCCGGGCCGCTCGGCGGGCTGGGGCAGGAGATGCGGGTGCGGGCGGAGCGGTGGGACCGCCAGGACCAGCGGCTGCGGGAGGGGGCCGCGCGGGGTGCGCGGGTCCTGCCGTACCAGCCACTGTCGGTCAGCGGGATGGGGGAGCCGTTCGGTGGAAAAGCTCACAGAGCGTGGCCGGCGAAGTGTGTCGCCGACTACTACCGGCTGGAGAAGATCACCTACGCGAAGCAGCTGCCCTGACCGGTGTTTTTCCCGTGTTCAATACAGCAATGCGACGCTTATCGACGGTCGTTTATACGGCCTCGGCAGGAAAATCCGGGTTCCCGGCCGGGAGTTCTTGTGGGATGCTGGGGTATCCGCATTTCCCCTTCTTCCCCCCGAGGCATTATGCGCTGCGTCATCGCCCGCTTCCCCTTCGAGCTGGTCAAGAGCGAGGTGCAGCAGTCGATGAAGGGCATCAAGCCCGAGCCCATCACCGGTGAGTCCGTGGTCATCGGCCGTCGGAGCTACCCGGTCAAGCAGGTGGGGGAAGTGATCACCCGCCAGGACCGCCGTGACTTCACCGCCTTCGAGATCACCAGGGCGCTGACCCGGCTCGGCTTCACCGTCCACGCCGTGCCCGCGCCGGTCGAGCCCGTGGCGCTCAGCCCGCTCGAAACCGCGTCGGCGCTGCTCGGGCCCGTCGCGCAGGACTGAGACTGAGTACGACAAGGGGCCCCGGTACCGATCGGTACCGGGGCCCCTTGTCGTACAGCCGTCGCTTACGCGGCGCTGCCGCGCGGCGCCTGGCGCTGTGCGGTGCCACTGCCGGTACGGGGCCCGGAGGAGCGGCGGGCGCCGGTGGAGCGGCCCCGGCCGCGCGACGGGGAGCCGCCGCGCTTGGCGCGCTCGGTGACCGGCGCGCTGATGGTGACGGGGACGCCCGAGGGGGCCTGGGCACCGGTGATACGGCTCAGCTCGGCCTCACCGGAGCGGACCTGGGTGGTCTGCGGGGTGATGCCCGCGTCGGCCATCAGCCGGGTCATCTCGCGGCGCTGGTTGGGCAGGACCAGGGTGACGACGCTGCCGGACTCGCCGGCGCGGGCGGTGCGTCCGCCGCGGTGCAGATAGTCCTTGTGGTCGCTGGGCGGGTCGACGTTGACGACCAGGTCAAGGTTGTCGATGTGGATACCGCGGGCCGCGACATTGGTGGCGACCAGCACCGTGACATGCCCGGTCTTGAACTGGGCGAGGGTGCGGGTGCGCTGGGGCTGGGACTTGCCGCCGTGCAGCGCGGCGGCGCGTACCCCGCTGTTCAGCAGGTGCTCGGTGAGCCGGTCGACCGCGTGCTTGGTGTCCAGGAACATCAGTACGCGGCCGTCGCGGGCCGCGATCTCGGTGGTCGTGGCGTACTTGTCGGCGCCGTGCACGTGCAGCACGTGGTGCTCCATCGTGGTGACCGCGCCGGCGGACGGGTCGACGGAGTGGACGACCGGGTCATGCAGATAGCGGCGGACCAGCAGGTCGACATTGCGGTCGAGGGTGGCCGAGAACAGCATCCGCTGGCCGTCGGTGCGCACCTGGTCGAGCAGGGCGGTGACCTGGGGCATGAAGCCCATGTCGGCCATCTGGTCGGCCTCGTCGAGGACGGTGATGGACACCTGGTCGAGCCGGCAGTCGCCGCGCTCGATGAGGTCCTTGAGGCGTCCGGGGGTGGCGACGACGATCTCGGCGCCGCCGCGCAGCGCGCCGGCCTGCCTGCCGATCGACATGCCGCCGACGACGGTGGCGAGCCGCAGCCGCAGCGAGCGGGCGTACGGGGTGAGCGCGTCGGTGACCTGCTGGGCCAGTTCCCGGGTCGGGACAAGGACCAGTGCGAGCGGCTGGCGCGGCTGGGCGCGCTGACCGGCGGTGCGGACGAGCATGGCCAGGCCGAAGGCGAGGGTCTTGCCGGAGCCGGTGCGGCCCCGGCCGAGAACGTCACGGCCGGCCAGCGAGTTCGGCAGCGTGGCCGCCTGGATCGGGAACGGGTCCTTGACGCCCAGACCGGTGAGCGTCTCCAGCAGTTCGGCGGGCATGTCCAGTTCGGCGAAGGAGGTGACCGCGGGCAGTCCCGGGGTGAGTGTCACCGGGAGCGCGAACTCCCCCTTCAGCGCGGCGGGGCGCCGACCGCCGCCGTAGCCACCGGAGCGGCCCGGAGCACCGGAGCGGCCGGGGGCTCCCGAGCCGAAGCGGGCGCCTCGTCCGGAACCGGCGGAACCGGTGGAGCCGCCACCCGTGCGGGTGCGGGAGTAGCGGTCATTCGTACGGGGTGTGCGGTTCATTCAGAACCTTTCTCGATGGGCACGTATCGAGAATTCCTGGCAGGAAGAACCGCACAAAGAATCGCAAGAACGAGCCGGTGGAATTACTGGGGACCGGACTGCCCGGCCGGACGGCGCGTGGAAAGCCGTCGGGGTGGGTTCGGTCCTGCGAAAAAAGCAACGAGCTGGGGCCCGCATCTCACGGTGCGGACCCCAGCTGCGTACAACGCTCAAGCGTCAGGCGGGAACGATGTTCTCCGCCTGCGGGCCCTTCTGGCCCTGCGTGACGTCGAAGTTCACCTTCTGGCCTTCCTGCAGCTCGCGGAAGCCCTGGGCGGCGATGTTCGAGTAGTGGGCGAAGACGTCAGCGCCGCCACCGTCCTGCTCGATGAAGCCGAAACCCTTTTCCGCGTTGAACCACTTGACGGTGCCACTGGCCATGATGATCTCCTTCGGGGCAATGCCCGGAGGTACCGCACTGTGCGGGACCCCACGTCGCCGCGATGATTACCCCGTCCGGAAAAACCCGGAAATACAAAAGCGCACCCACCGGCACATAAAGCCGGTAAGAGCACTTGAAGTCTTTGGGAACCACAACTGCAACTGAGATCAACAGTAGCACGGTACGAGCGGCGGGGTACGGCGGGCAATATCACCCCGTCCGGCGCACCACAAATATTCACCGCGTTTTGATCTTAGTTCCGTGTCGGTGGCCATGAATATTCCGGGCCGCCACCCGGACGGTGCCCGTTCCCGGGCCGCCCGGCCGACGCGCGCGTACGGTCGGGAGTCATGTGCTGGAGCGCGACGGCCGACCTGCTGGCGGGGGCCGCGATCACCACGGTCGGTGCCCTGTGCGTGGCCGGTGCGCGCCGGGTCCGGGAGCTGCCGCTCGCCGCGCTGCCGCTGCTCCTGGGCGCCCACCAGCTCGTCGAGTCGGCCGTCTGGCGGGCCGGCGGGGGCGCGGGCCCGGCGACCCTGGCCTGGGCCGTCATCGCGCTGCCGCTGCTGGCCGTGTGGGTGCCGTTCGCCGTGCTGCTCGCCGCGCCGGTGCCCGCGCGGCGCAGGCTGGTGCCGTCCGCCGTGGCCGGGGTGGTCACCGCCGCGTTCCTCTCGTACTGTCTCGCCGGCCGGACGGTGACGGCCGAGGTCCGCGGTCACACCATGGGCTATGTCGTCGATCTGCCGTACGCGCCGCTGGTCGTCGTGGGATATCTCATCGCCACGGTCGGCGCCCTGCTGCTGGGCGGCGACCGGCAGGTGCGGCTGCTGGGTGTGGCGGTCGCGGCCGGGGCGGCGTTCTGCGCGGCGCTGTGGCGGCTGGAATACGTCTCCACCTGGTGCGCGCTGGCCGCGGTGGCCTCCGTACTGCTGCTGCGCAGGGTACGCGGACCCGGGTGGTACGGGCCCGTGGACGGTTCTCCCGGCAGGTGAACAGGGAGGCGGACCTGCCCGTATCTCTGGGCGAGCCCCGTACCGGTGACGCGCGGCACTCCCCCGCCGGAGTTCCGCCCGAGACTCAGAGGATCAGCCCATGAACGACCGTAACAACGCTCCCCTGCACGCCCTGCCGGACGGGGAGGCCGAACTCCGGCTGGTGGTCCGGCTGGCATGGGAGGACGTGGCCGCGCTGGGGCAGGAGGCCAGTCGGCTGGCCGCGCAGGTCAAGCGTCCCGTCACCCTCGACGAGGCCGCGAGTCACCGGCTGCGCACCCGGTCCTCGGGCCACGCCAAGCCCGTACAGGACTGGCCCGTCGCGGCGGCGCCCACCGTGTCGTCGATCACGGCGCGCACCCCCGGCGAGCATGCCCGGCAGGCGATCGAGAAGATCACCGCGTCCGACGCGCCGCAGGCCCCGGTCCAGCCGGCCGTTCCCGCGCCCATACAGGTGCAGACGGCGGCCCAGCCCAGGCCGTGACCCGCGGGCACCGGTCGCCTCCGGGGTCCGGTCCGACATGCGGGCGCGGGGCCGGTGGGCGAGACTCGCGGGGATGGACAGGGACGACGACGACGCGTATCTGCCGATCGCCGAGCACGGGCTGATCGGTGATCTGCGGACGGCCGCGCTGGTGGGGACGGATGGCCGGATCGACTGGTTCTGCGCGCCCCGGTTCGACTCCCCCAGCGTCTTCGGGTCCCTGCTGGACGCCCGGCGCGGCGGCTTCTGGGAGATCGCGCCGGTGTCGGGGCCCGCGACCCGCAACCAGTTCTACTTTCCCGATACGAACATCCTGATCACCCGGATCCTCACCGACGAGGGCATCGTGGAGGTCCAGGACTTCATGCCGGTCGTACGGCAGCGGGATCCCGGGCACCGGCAGCGGCTGGTGCGGCGGGTGACCGGGGTGCGCGGGCGGATGCGGCTGGCGACACGGGTCGCGCCACGGCTGGACTACGGCCGCGAACAGCACCGGACGGCGCGGATGCCGGACGGCGTACGGTTCACCGGCACCGCCCTCACCCTGTCGCTGCGCTCCTCGGTCGAGCTGGAGCTCGACGGCGCCGACGCCCACGCGGAGTTCGAGCTGACCGGTGGCGAGTCGGTGCTCTTCGACCTGGAGACCGATACGGAGCCGGACACGGCCGCCCCGGGCTCGTGCGCGGTCGACGCGGCCGCCGCCGAGGAACTGTTCGAGGCCACCGTGGCCTTCTGGCGCGGCTGGCTGAGCCAGTCCACCTACACGGGCCGCTGGCGCGAGATGGTCCACCGCTCGGCGCTGACGCTCAAGCTGCTGACGCACGAGCCGACCGGCGCGATCGTCGCCGCGCCGACGCTCGGGCTGCCCGAGCGGGTCGGCGGCGGGCGCAACTGGGACTACCGGTACGTGTGGATCCGGGACGCGGCGTTCTCCCTGTACGCGCTGTTGCGGCTGGGCTTCACCCAGGAGGCGCAGGCGTTC
This sequence comes from Streptomyces sp. NPDC088554, assembly GCF_044752945.1. Lineage (NCBI taxonomy): Bacteria > Bacillati > Actinomycetota > Actinomycetes > Kitasatosporales > Streptomycetaceae > Streptomyces > Streptomyces sp. NPDC088554. The sequence goes on from NZ_JBIVMF010000013.1 coordinate 17,911, forward strand.
ATCGGCTGGCTGACCGAGCGGCTGCGTACCGCGACCGTCTGCGACACCGGGCCGCTGCGCGTCGTGTACTCGATCGACGGGAACGCGCACCTGCCCGAGGAGGTGCTCGGGCATCTGGAGGGGTACCGGGGCTCGCGTCCGGTGCGTACCGGCAATGACGCCAGCGGCCAGCGCCAGCTGGACATCTACGGCGAACTGATCGACTCGGTCTATCTGTTCAACAAGTACGGCGCCGGTATCTCGCACGACAGCTGGACCGATCTGTGCGCCATCCTGGAGTGGCTGCTGGAGAACTGGGACAGCCGGGACGAGTCCATCTGGGAGACCAGGGCCGGACAGCAGCACCACACCTATTCGCGGCTGATGTGCTGGGTCGCGGTGGAGCGCATGATCCGGATGGCGCGGCTGCGCGGGCTGCCGGGGGATCTGGGGCGCTGGACCGCGGCCCGCGACACCATCTACCACCAGATCATGGCGCGCGGCTGGGATCCCGGGACGCGTACCTTCGTCCAGCGGCTCTCGGCGGACTCCGACGGGCCGCCGGAGTCCATTCTCGACGCCTCGCTGCTGCTGATGCCGATGGTCAAGTTCCTCTCGCCGGTCGACCCCCGGTTCCGGTCCACGGTGGATGCCATCGGGGACCGGCTCGTGGTGGACAGCCTGGTGTTCCGGTACGACCAGGAGGAGGCCCCGGACGGGCTGGAGGGCGCCGAGGGGACGTTCTCCATCTGCTCGTTCTGGTGGGTCGAGGCGCTGGCCCGTACCGGTGAGGTGGAACAGGCGCGGCTCGCGCTGGAGAAGATGTTCACCTACGCCAACCACGTCGGTCTGTACGCCGAGCAGATCGGGCTGACCGGTGAGCACCTGGGCAACTTCCCGCAGGCGTTCACCCATCTCGCCCTGATCAGCTCGGCGATCAATCTCGACCGGGCGATGGGCTGACCGGGCGTCTCCCCCGGCCCCTCCCGAGTTCCACCCCCGGCGCCTCCCCGGGCGTCGACATGCGGGGTGGCGCGGCCGGGTGTTGCATGGCTACGGGACGGCTGGTCCCTCGTGCGGACGGGAGCGGAGCGGGCTCATGGAGACGTCTTTCCCTGTGATGTACGGGGTCCCGTGCTGGGTGGGGCTGATGGCGCGCGATCTGCGGGCGGCCCAGTCCTTCTACTCCGCCGTTCTCGGCTGGACCTACCGCCCCACCGAGCTGGGCCCGGAGTTCTCCGTCGCGCTCGCCGGGCGGCGGGCGGCCGCCGGGATCGGTGCGCTGGCGTCGAGCCTCCAGACGGCGGTCGCCTGGACGCCGTACTTCTCCGTCGCCGACGCCGACACGACCGCCGCGCGGGTCAGGGAGCGGGGCGCCACCGTCGCCGTGGGGCCGATCGCCATGCACCCGGGCCGTGCCACGCTCGCCGCAGATCCGGACGGCGCGGTATTCGGGTTCTGGGAGGGCAGGACGGTGCCGGGCTGGTCCGTGGGGCGGGGCGGCGCGCCCGCGCGGCTGGAGCTGCGGACCCGGGACGCGTTCGCCGCGGCCATCTTCTACGCGGAGGTCCTCACCTGGGGCGCGCAGGAGGCCGGCAGTTGCGAGGTGCGTTACGAGAACGGTTCCGTGCTGGTGCGCGATGCCACGCACACGGTCGCCGCGCTGCACGGCGGAGCGGTCGAGAGCGCGCCCGATCCACAGGTCAGGCCCCGCTGGCGGGTGTACTTCCGGGTGGCGGACGTGGACGCGGCGGCCGGTGCGGCGGCGGAGGCGGGAGGGGTCGTGGTGTCCGCCCCGGCCGGTCCGGCCGCCGGGCGGGAGGCCACGCTCCGGGATCCGGACGGCGGTCTCTTCGCCGTGACCGACGGCTGACGGCCGACGGCTGGTGGCGGTGTCCGCCGCCCCCCGATGCGCCAACAGGGTCCCCGGATAACGCACATGAGCCCTGACCGGGGGAAAGTCGCCATCCGTGACCGGGATGTGACGTGAGGACAGGCGCAGCGGATATACGATCCTCCGACAACGTCTGGCGATAAGGTAGTTCACCCCATGATCCAACCGCCTGGCCGCGATGGCGGCGCCCCGCCCTGTCGTTCAGCATTCCGGCGTCTGCCGGCCACACCGGTCCCGTACCACCTTCGCTCCCCGTGACAGCAGCCGGGTGAGATCAGTCTGACCACTTTTCAGCCAACTCGAAGGTTTCCCATGGCCCGTTCCTCCGCGCCCGCTCTCCCTCCCCCCGGGTCTCCGTGGCGCTGGCCCCTGGTACTGGTGGCGGTTCCCGTCGCGTTCGTCTCGGCGGTGGTGTCCCTCGCGTTCCAGCACACCGCGGCAGCCGTGATCTGCGGCGTCGTCGCCCTGCCGGTGCTGGTCGCACTGGTGGGGCTGCGCCGGCGCCAGTCGGGCGCCGAGGGGGAAGTGGCGCGACTCCGCGCCGAGTTGGCGGACCGGGAGGCCGAGACCGTACAGCGTCTGGCCGCTCTGGAGGCCGATTCCGTACGGCGTGAGGAGTACTGGCGCGATGAGGTGACGGAGCGGCTGACGCGCCAGGCGGAGCGGGTGCGGGCCGAGACCGAGCACCTCGTCGAGGAGCGGCTGCCCGCCGCGCTGGCCAGGACGGAGATCCCCGCGCCGCCGGACCGCCCGGACAGCGGTGACCTGCCGGACCCCTCGGTCACCGAGTGGTTCGACCGGCTGCTGACCGAGGTCTCCGGGGCGGTCGCGCACCGCGAGGAGTCGCAGCGGCTGGCGCTGGTGGAGCTGGCGAGCCGGGTGCAGACCTCGGCGCACCGGATCCAGGCGGCGGTGACCGGTCTCGCGGACCGCCACCCCGGCGATTCCGAGCTGCTGGAGACCACCATGCGGGTGGATCACGCGGCGACACAGCAGGCCCGGCACGCGCAGAGCCTCAAGGTGCTGTGCGGCGAGTGGCCCGGCCAGCAGTGGCAGAAGCCGCTGGCGATGGTCGATGTGGTCCGGGCCGCTTCGGGGCGGATCGTGGCGTTCAAACGGATCGAGGTCACCGGGGATCCGAACGTCGGGGTCGCGCCCTCGGTCGTCGAGCCGCTGATCCATCTGCTGGCGGAGCTGCTGGCCAACGCGACGGAGTACTCGCCGCCGCGCACCGGGGTGCCGGTGACCGTCCGTACGGTGCAGCGCGGCGCGGTCATCGAGGTGGACGACGGCGGTCTCGGGATGGACGAGTACCGGATGGCCCAGGTCCGCCCGATCGCCTCCGGGTGCCGGCTCCTGGGGGTCGGCGAGGTCGGGGAGATCCCGCAGACCGGTCTCGCGGTCGTGGGCCGGTTCGCCGACCGGCACGGCTTCCAGGTCGATCTGGGGCCCTCCCCGTACGGCGGTGTCCGCGCGGTGGTGCTGGTGCCCACGGAGTCGCTGGAAACCCTTGCCCCTGCGGGCAGTTCGGTCCCGGCCCCGCCCGCGTCCGGGGCTCCACGGCGCCCCGCCGCGCCGGTGGCGGCTTCGCCGGGTCCCGCCCCTTCCGTACCCACTCCGCCCGTATCCGCCCCCTCCGTACCCACCGCTGGCGAAACGGTACTTCCGGGTGCTTCCGGACCCGGCGACGCGGCGGAGCCCCAGCGGTCGCCCGCCCGTCGGCTGCCGCAGCGCCGGTCGCGACGCGACGCATACGCACCCGCGGTCGAGGCGGCTCCGACCGCCATCACACCGCCGGGCACACCGGAGCAAGCCGGTGACTGGATGGAGCAGTTCTTCGAGGGCGGCGTGTCCCTGCCGCCCCCGGGCTCCGTCCCGCACAAGGGCCAGGACGGCCCTTCATCCCCCACCACCGATTCACCGGAAGGACTGGTCTGAGTATGAGTTACGTGGAGAACCCCGAGCAGCGAAGCTGGATGATCGCCGAGGTCACGGCCGTACCGGGGGTGAGAGACGTGATCGTCTTCAGCGCGGACGGGCTGCTGCTGGCCAGCTCCGACGGGATGGACCGGGACTCGGCCGACCGGCTGTCGGCGAACTGTTCGGGGCTCCAGTCCCTCGCCCGCAGCCTGGGCAAGGAGTTCGGTGAGGACGGCGGGGCCGTGCACCAGCAGATGGTGGAGTTCAACGGCGGGTTCCTCTTCATGCGCAGCGCCCATGGTGCCCATCTCGCGGTGGTGACCGGGCCGGTGGTGGATCCGAAGCTGGTCGCGCGGCAGATGCAGGCGCAGGTCATGAAGATCGGCGCCGGGAATCTGAGCAGTCCGCCCCGGCAGGAATCCGCGCGGTGAGCACGCGGGAAACCCCGTCCGCCGGCGGGGAGTTCACGGACAGCGCGTTGCGCCCGTATGTGATCACGAAGGGGCGCTCCCGGCCGAGCCGTAACACGGTCGGTGTGGAGACCCTGCTCATCGTGGCCGATCCTCCGCGCGAACTGCCGGTCGTCGCCACCCGCGAGGAACGCGCCCTCGTGCGGATGTGCGAACAACTGCTGTCCTTGGTGGAGGCGGCCGCCCATCTCGGGCTGCCGGTGAGTCTGGTGAAGGTGCTGGCGTCCGATCTCGTCGACAGCGGCCATCTGTCCGCGCGTTCCGGCGTTCCCCAGGCGGTTCTGCCCGCATCGCAACTGCTCAAGGAGGTATTGGATGGTCTCCGTCGGCTCCGCTGACCGCTATCTGCCCGACACGGTCCAGCAGGCCGTCAAGATCCTCGTCGTGGGCGCGTTCGGCGTCGGCAAGACCACTCTGGTCGGTTCCGTCAGCGAGATCGAACCGCTGCGTACCGAGGAGGTGATGACCGAGGCGAGCGTCGGGGTGGACGATCTGGCCGGGATGGGCACCAAGACGACCACCACCGTCGCCATGGACTTCGGCCGGATCACCCTCAACCCCCGGCTGGTGCTCTATCTGTTCGGCGCGCCGGGGCAGCGGAGATTCTGGGACCTGTGGGACGGGCTGGCGGAGGGCGCGCTCGGTGTGCTCGTCATCGTCGACACCCGCAGACTGGAGGACAGCTTCGACGTACTGGAGCAACTGGAGCTGCGGGGGCTGCCGTTCGCGGTCGCCATCAACCAGTTCCCGGACAGCGACCAGTACACCGTGGACGAACTGCGCTCCTCGCTCGACCTGTTGCCCCAGACCCCTGTGGTGATGTGCGACGCGCGGAAGCGCCTCCCCTCGATGGAGGCGCTGATCGGTCTGGTCGAGTACGTGTCGTCCGCGAGCGCCGCACGGGCCAAGGAGACCGCGTCATGAACGGGCCCGCCACCTGCCCCCTGCGCTCCGCGCACTCCGGTACGGGTACGGAGCCGCCCGCGCTCTCGGCCGTGACCAGCTCCGCCGACCCCGGGGCGGTCTACCGGGAGCTGCGGGAGAAGCGGGGCAGTGTCGCGCGGGTGGAGCTGGAGCCCGGGGTGTTCGCCTGGCTGGTGATGGGCTACCGGGAGCTGCTGGCGGTCACCCGGCAGGAGCGGCTCTTCTCGCGGGACTCCCGCAACTGGCACGACCTCAACGACGGGGTGGTTCCGCCGCATTCGGAGCTGCTGCGGATGATGTCCTGGCGCGCCAATGTCGTCGGGGCGGACGGTCCCGAGCACCGCAGACTGCGCGCGCCGCTCGACGAGGGGATCGCGGGGATCGATCAGCGCGGGACGCGGCTGCGGGTCGGGGCGGTGTGCACGGAGCTGATCGAGGACCTCGCCGGGCGGGGGCGGGCCGATCTGGTGAACGAGTACGCCCTGATCGTGCCGATGCTGGCCCTCGCGTCGCTGTTCGGGATGGACGACCAGGAGGGCCGGGAGCTGCGGAACGCCCTGGAGGCGCTGTCCGCGTTGTTCAGCGACACCGGTGACGCGGCGGTGGGCCGCCGTCACTTCGAGCAGATCCTCCTCGACACCCTGCGTGCGCGGGAGCGCGCGCCCGCCGACGATCTGACGACGGCGTTCCTCCGCCATCCGAACCTCGAGAGCGAGACGGAGCGGGTCCAGTCGATGGCGGCGATGATCATGGCGGGGAACGAGTCGATCGCCGCCTGGATCGCTCACACCCTGCGGCTGATGCTCACGGACGCGCGGTTCGCCGCGCAGGTGCACGGCGGCAGGCTCGGGGTGGACGACGCCCTCGACGAGGCGCTGTGGCGCGATCCGCCGATGAGCAACATGCCGGCCCGGTTCGCACGGCGCGACACCGAGCTGGGCGGCCAAACGATCCGGCGCGGCGACGTGCTGATCCTGGGAATCGCCGCCGCCCACGACGATCCGGCGGTCCGGCCCGACGACAGCGTGGAGGGTCTGGGCAACCGGGCTCATCTGGCCTTCTCGGCCGGTCCGCACGCGTGTCCGGCGCGGGTGCCCGCACGGCTGATCACCCGTACCGCGGTGAACACCGTCCTGCATCTGCTGCCGGACATGAAGCTCACCGTCCCGGCCGGTGACCTGGTCTGGCGGCCCTCTCCGTGGGCGCGGATCCCGGTCGCGCTGCCCGTGGAGTTCTCCACGGCGGGGATCCCTCGGGCCCCGGCCCGCCACTGACCCGCCGCGGGCGACGTCCGCCGGGTGATCTCTCCGGGCGACCGGAGAGGCCGCCCGGCGGGCTCTCAGAGCCGGCCGGCCTCGACGATCCGCCGCAGGAACCGCTGGGTGCGTTCCTGCTGCGGGTCGCCGAAGATCCGCTCGGGCGTGCCGCGTTCCAGCACCACCCCGGCGTCCAGGAAGCACACCTGGTCGGCGACCTCGCGGGCGAAGCCCATCTCGTGGGTGGCCAGCACCATCGTCATGCCGTCGGCCTTGAGGTCCCGTACGACCGACAGCACCTCGCCGACCAGTTCGGGGTCGAGCGCCGCGGTGATCTCGTCGAGGAGCAGCAGCCGGGGGCGGACCGCGAGGGCCCGTACGATCGCGACGCGCTGCTGCTGTCCGCCGCTGAGCCGGTCCGGGTACTCCCCCGCCTTGTCGCCGAGACCGAGCCTGACCAGCAGCTCATGGGCCTGGGTCTCGGCCTCCTCGCGCGGGACGCCGAGGACCCGGCGCGGCGCGAGGGTGATGTTGTGCAGGACCGTCATATGCGGGAAGAGGTTGTACGACTGGAACACGACCCCGATCCGGCGGCGTATCGCGTCCGGGTCGGCGCGCGGGTCGGTGATCTCCTCGCCGTCCAGGAAGATCGCCCCGTCGTCGATCTCCTCCAGCAGGTTCGCGCAGCGCAGCAGGGTCGACTTGCCGGAGCCCGAGGCACCGATCAGCGCGGTGACGGTGTGCGGGGGCACATCGAGGGTGACATCGCGGAGAACGACCCTGTCCCGGCCGTAGGTCTTGCGTACGGCCTCCAGACGCAGCACGGGCGTGTCGGCGGCGGTCATACCGTTCCTCCCTGGGCGCGCCTGCGGTCGGTCCTGGCCGTGACCCAGTCGGTGAAGCGGGTCATCGGGATCGTCAGGGCGACGAAGACGAGGCCCGCGACCACGTACGGCGTGTAGTTGAAGTACTTCCCGGCCATGATCTGCGCCGCGTACACCGCGTCGACCGCTCCCGCGATGGAGACGAGGCCGGTGTCCTTCTGGAGCGAGACGAGGTCGTTGAGGAGCGGCGGCACCACGCGCCGTACTGCCTGCGGCAGGACGACGTACCGCAGCGTCCGCGCGTTCGACAGCCCGAGCGATCTGGCCGCCGCCCGCTGGGACGGGTGGACGGATTCGATGCCGGCCCGGAAGACCTCGGCGACATAGGCGGAGTAGGTCAGCACCAGCGCCGTGCCGCCGAGCAGTACGGGGTCGGTGGTGACCCCTTCCAGCCGGAGCGCGGGCACCCCGAAGACGACCATCAGCAGACAGATGATCAGGGGCAGTCCCCGGAAGAAGTCGATGTACGCCGTGGCCAGCAGCCGCAGGGGGAAGAAGACCGGGCCGCGCAGGGTGCGGGCGACGGCGAGCAGCAGCCCGAGGACCAGGACGCAGACACCGCAGACCGCCAGCAGCCGCAGGTTGAGCAGCAGCCCGTCGAGGACCAGGGGCAGCGCCTTCCGGGCGTACTCGGCGCTGAAGAACGTCTCCTGCGTGCGCTGCCAGCCGGGCGAGCCGGTGATGACGAGGAAGAGGACGCCGCCCGTCACCAGGGTGGAGAGCGCGGCGACAGCGGTGGCGCGGCGGGCTCGGGCGCGTTTGTGGCGCTCGCGCTCGATCCGGCGCGCCGACGGGGTGTAGCCGTCGTCGGTGCCGGGCTTCTCCAGCCGTACGGTTTCGGCGGTCATCGCAGCACCGGGGCGTCGACGGCCTCGGACAGCCACCGCTTCTCCAGGGCGGCGAGGGTGCCGTCCTTGCGCAGTCCGTCGACGGCCCGGGTGACGCAGGAGGTCAGCGCGCTGCCCTTGTCGAGGACGAGCCCGAACTGCTCGGCGTCGGCCGCGCCGTTCTCGAACTGGCCGACGACCTTCGCGTCGGTGAGCTCGGCCGAGGTGATGTAGAAGGCGGTGGGCAGATCGACGACGATCGCGTCGACCTGGCCGTTGCTCAGCGCGGACTTGGCGAAGTCGTTCTTCTGGAAGACGGCGGGCTGCCGGGTGGGCTTGATCAGGTCGTTGACCGTGTCGAGGCTGGTGGTGGAGACCTGGGCGCCGAGCTTGGCGCCCTTGAGGTCCGCGAGGGTCTTCGCCTTGGCGTACGGGGAGCTCTTCAGCGCGACGACGGCCTGGCGGACGTCGTAGTAGCCGGAGGAGAAGTCCACGGCCTGCTTGCGCGCGTCGCTGATGGAGATCTGGTTGAGGTCGAAGTCGAAGTTCTTCCTGCCGGGCGCGAAGGAGTTGTTGAACGGTACGGTCTGCCAGACGACCTGGTCCTTCCCGTAGCCGAGGGCCTTGGCGACGGCGTACGCGACAGCCGATTCGAAGCCCTTGCCGTTCGCCGGATCGTCGTCCTGGAACCAGGGCGCGTAGGCCGGTTTGTCGGTACCGACCGTCAGCTTCCCCTTCACCTGGGTGGACAGCCCGCCGGGGTCGCAGGTGCGCGCGGAGGCGGAGGCGCCGTCGGACGACGACGTGGTCTCCTGGGGGGCGCACCCGGTGGCGGCGGCGAGGGTGAGGACGAAGAGCGCGGGGAGAAGGCTCCGGACGGTGTTTCGCATGGCGGGAGAGTGACATCGAGAAGGGGTATTTGTCGAGATCAGAGCGTTGCGATCAGATGAATTCAGCTGATTTTGGACAGCGGTGCGCCCGCTGCCGTACGGCGGCGCCGGTGTCGGGGGCGGGTACGCGGCACCCGCCGTACGGCGGATCATCCCCGCCGTACGGCGCTGCCGGAAGGGCGGTCCCGTGAGGAACATGGAGATATCGGCTCACGGAGACATGACCGCGACACAAGGAGACCCCATGACCACCAGCGCGTCCTTCGAGAACCCTGTCGGCCCGCCCGTCCCCTTCGACCCTGAGCTGGCCGCGGCGCTCGGTGTCGTCCTGGGGCAGCTCGGGACCGCCCTGGAGCTGGACGACCTTCCGGCCGCGAGGGAGGCGGGGCCTCGTGTGCCCGACGACGAGCTGCGACGGGACGGCGCGTTCGACGTCGAGGAGCGTACGGTGCCGGGGCCGGCCGGCGAACCGGATATCTCCCTGCTGATCTGCCGTCCGGCCGGGGTCACCGGAACGCTGCCCGCCGTCTACCACATCCACGGCGGCGGAATGATCCTGGGGGACAACCGGACCGGGATCGAGGGGGTACTGGACTGGGCGCTGGAGCTGAACCTGGTCGTGGTGTCGGTGGAGTACCGGCTGGCCCCGGAGCATCCGTACCCCGCGGGGGTCGAGGACGCGTACGCGGGACTGGTCTGGACCGAGGCGCACGCCGGGGAGCTGGGGATCGATCCCGGCCGGATCGTGGTCGCGGGCGGCAGCGCGGGCGGTGGGCTGGCCGCCGGGGTGGCCCTGCTGGCCCGGGACCGGAAGGGCCCGGAGCTGCTGGGGCAGATACTGCGCTGCCCGATGCTCGACGACCGCAATGACACCCCGTCCAGCCTTCAGATGGCAGGGCTCGGGGTGTGGGACCGGGCGGCGAATCACCTGGGGTGGACGGCTCTGCTGGGTGAGGCGCGCGGCGGCCCGGACGTCCCGGTGTACGCGGCTCCGGCCCGTGCCACGGATCTGTCGGGACTGCCTCCGGCGTTCATCGACGTCGGCTCGGCCGAGACATTCCGGGACGAGGACGTGGCGTACGCGACCCGGCTGTGGCAGGCGGGCGGCCGGGCTGAGCTGCATGTATGGCCGGGCGGTTTCCACGGTTTCGACATGATGGCGCCGCAGGCCGCGCTCTCGCAGGACTCCCGGCAGGCCCCGCTGCGGTGGCTGCGCAGGCTGCTGGGAAGCTGATCCCGGCTTGGCACCGGCGCCCCCGGGCAGCAGGATGGAGGGGTGAAGGAGCTGGCGGGAAAACTCGCGGCGCTCGACCCCGACGCGAGCGCGGCGCTCCGGGTGATCGCCTACTTCGACCGGCTGGTCGAGGACCGGGCCACCCTGGAGGCACTGGTGCGCGGCGCGGCGGTGCTGTCGGGCGCTCCCGCCCGGCTGGTGGACGAGGAACGCGGCGTACGGATCCGGGTCACCCCCGACGGGGTACGGGCCGACGGCGCCGGGCCCGCCGAGGACGGGTGGATGTCGGCGCCGCTCGCGCCGGGCGGTCCCCCGGCGGTGTGGCTGGAGGGCGCGGGGCCGCCCGACGGGGTGCGCGCGATGGTGCTGGAGCGGACCGCCGCCGCCGCTCGGCTGGCCCTCGACCGGACCCGGGGCCGGGCGCCGGCGGGCGGCGCCGATCCGGCCTCGGTGGAGGTGCTGCTGGATCCGGGTGCCCCGGAGCACGCCCGGCGCCGGGCGGCCGGACGGCTCGGGCTCCGGGACACCTCTCTGGCCCGCGCGGTGGCACGGGCCGGCCGCCCGCCCTCGATCGAGGCGGTCCCCGCGTCGGGGGCCCTCCTGTTGCCGGACGGCGGTCCGCGCGCCGGGGTGGGGCCCGCCGTACCCGTACGGGAGCTGCCCGCGTCATGGGCGGCGGCCCGTACCGCCCTGCGGTTCACCGGCGAGGCGACCGAGCGCGACCCCGGCCCCCGGACGGTGTACGCGGACCAGTTGGGCGGGCTGGCCCTGCTGGCCGACGCGGTCGGTCCCGGGACGGAGCCGATCGCCGATGTCACCACGCTGGAACGGGCCTTCACGGCGGCGCCCTGGGCCGGGATCACCCTCCACACGGTGGCTTTCGCCCCGAGCCTGCGGGCGGCGGCCACCGAGCTGAACCTGCACCACTCGACACTCCAGGACCGGCTGTCCCAGGCGGAACACTGGCTCGGCTGGCCCGTACACGACCCCTACGGGCGGCTGCGCCTGCAACTGGCGCTCGTGGCGCGGCGCCTCCACCACGACAGGCCCTAGGGTCCTTTCCGGCAGATCCCGCCCGGCGCCGGTGCCCCTCCCGGCAACCTTTGCCCCGTCGCGCAGCCCATCACGCCCTCCCCCGGCCACCTCACCCGGACTCCGTCCGGGAGTACCCCCGGAGGCGCCCCCACGCGGCGTTGGCCAGAAGCGCTGGTAGCCCTGCCCCATAGCCTGAGGGCATGGGAGGCGCCCCCACCGAGGGCTCCCGGCCGCCTTGCGATCGCACGCACCGGACAACGCTCCTCACCGGGCAGACATCGCCGGTCACGGCGCTAGGGTGACGACGGTGTTCACCCCTCAGGGCCCGACCCTTCGCGAACTCGCCGTGCAGGCGCTCTCCTCCGTCGAGCACGGCTATGACCTGCTGGCGCCGAAATTCGACCGGACGCCGTTCCGGACGCCCGGCCCGCTGCTGGACGAGGTGGTGCGTGTCCTCGAACCGCTCGGGCCGTTCCGTACCGGGCTCGACATCTGCTGCGGGACCGGCGCCGGGGCGGGGGCGTTGCGGCGGCTGTGTACGGAGCGGGTCGTGGGGGTCGACTTCAGCGCGGGCATGCTCGCCGCCGCCGGGGACACGGCGTCCGGCGGGCCCGGCGCCCCGGCGGTGGAGTGGGTACGGGCCGACGCGCGCGCCCTGCCGTTCGCGCCGGCCTTCGATCTGGCGGTGAGTTTCGGGGCGTTCGGGCATTTCCTGCCCGCCGAGCGGCCCGCGCTCTTCGCCCGCGCGTACGCGGCGCTGCGCCCCGGCGGGCTGTTCGCCTTCCCGCTGCCGGCCCCGCCCCCGGTCGGCTCGGCGCTCTACTGGGGGCTGTGGGGCTTCGACACGGCGATGCGGGTGCGCAACGCGCTGTGGCGTCCGCGATTCGTCATGTACTACCGCACGTTCCGGCTGCCGGAGGTGTCGGCCGAGCTGACCCGGGCGGGGTTCACCGTGGAGCTTCTCCCGCTGACCGGTCTCGGCCGGCTCCCCGACGGCGGCCCGCGCTGCGCCCTGGTGGTGGCGCGCAAGGTGTGACCCGGGCCGGCGGTGCCCCGTCAGTCGTGTCCGCGCCGGAAGAAGCGGTCCATCATGGCGTTGCGGAAGACACCTTCGGGGTCGAGCCTCGCCGTCAGCGCCTCGAAGTCGGCGTAGCGCCCGTACACCTCCCTGACCCGGTCTGGGCCCATCGTGAACACCTTTCCCCAGTGCGGTCTGGCCCCGAACGGCGCCAGCGCCTCCTCGACGGCGGCGAGGACCGGGGTCACGGCGGCGAGGTCCGGGATCCAGGTGAAGTGGAAGGCCACCGAGTCCCGTCCGTACGCGGGGCTGAGCCACTGCGCGTCGGCCGCGACGGTCCGGATCTCCCCGATCTGGAGGACCGGTGCGATCCGCTCCCTGATCCGGGCGAGCGCGTCGAAGGCCGCGAGGCCGTCCTCCCCGGCCACGAAGTACTCGCTCTGGAGCTCCTCGCCGCTGCTGGGGGTGAACTCGGCCCGGAAGTGCGGCAGCCGCTCGTGCCACGGCCCGGGAACACCACCTTGCTCGGTGCAGTTGCGGGGGTCCATACCGGGTACGGGATGGCGAGGGCCGTCCGCCCGTACGGCGCCGTGCCAGCCGGCGGGCGCCTCGCCGGGCCGGGAACCGGGCTCCGGCCAGGGGGCGGCGTCACCGACGCGCTGCTTGAGCCACACATCCAGGGTGTCGGCGCGCCAGCCGGTGAACAGGCTCACGCTGTAGGCGGCGGAGAGCAGCTCGCCGAACCGCTCGCGCAGCGCGCCGTACGGCAGCCCCTCGTACACCCACTGCCGGATCGTGTACGCCGGGACGAGGTCGAGGGTCAGCCGGGTGACGATGCCCGCCGCGCCGAGCGAGACCACCGCTCCGCCGAAGTCCGGGGTGCCGCGTTCGAGGACCAGCGATCCGCCGTCCGCGGTGACGAGTTCCAGCGCGCGGACCGCCGAGGCGATGGTGCCGTTGCCGGTCCCCGATCCGTGGGTCCCGGTGGCGCAGGCCCCGGCGACGGAGATGTGCGGGAGCGAGCCCAGGTTGTGCAGGGCCAGCCCCGCCCGGTCCACCTCCGCGGTGAACTCGGCGAACCGCAGGCCCGCGCCGACCGTGACCGTGGCCGCGTCCCGGTCGACCTCGACCGTCCTGGGCAGTCCGGCGACCGAGACCAGATCGCCGTGCGTGTCCGCGATCGTGTTGAACGAGTGGCCGCTGCCGAGCGCCCGCACCGAGCCGCTGCCCGCGACGATCTCCCGCAACCGCTCGACGGACGACGGGGTGTGCGTACGGGCCGCGCCGAAGGTGATGTTGCCCGCCCAGTTCCTCACCACCGGGGGTATCGGCTCGCTGCGGGGGGCATCGGTCCGTCCGGGCGTGTGGGGCACGGAGAACTCCTTCGCGGGATCGGGGCGTGCTGACCATGCCCGTACACGCTCTTCCTATCAGGACTCCGACCCGCGCGGGGAACCGTCCGCCATCAGCTCCCCGACCCGCCGCAGCGCCTCGCGGACATTGGCCTCGGCGGTGGCCCCCGCCGCCCCGGCCGGGGTCATCCAGCGCAGTGGCGCGTCGGGCCGCTCCGGCCGGGCCGCGTCCGGTGCGGCCGTGGCCAGGACGAAGCGCAGGTCGGCGTGTTCGTGCGCGGGTTCGCCGCCGCCCGCGGGGACCGGCACGATCACCACCTGTACGGGAGGGACCGGGCCCGCCGAGCCGCCGGGGTGGGGGACCAGATCGGTGAGGCCGGTCTCCTCCCGGGCCTCCCGCAGCGCCACCTCCAGCGGATCGCTCTCCCCCGGGTCGCCGTGGCCGCCGACCTGGAGCCAGGTCCGCATCCGGGGGTGCCACCGCATCAGCACCCGGCCGCTGCCGGGGTGTGTGATCAGTGCGGAGGCGGTCACATGCAGCGGGGTGGAGCGCAGCCACGGATCATCGGTGGTACGGGCCAGTTCCTCGATCCGGAAGATATCGGCGGCCTCGGCCGCGTCCTGGCTCCGGTACCGGGACAGTGTTTCCACGATCGGTCTGCCTGCTGCCCGCATGCGTTTCTCCGTACATGTCGTACACATCGTCACAGGGATGGCGCGCGGTCGCCGCGCGGCACTCGGGAGCGTACGGATCACGGCCTCCGGTGTCCTCCGGGTTTCCGGTGGCGGTGGCCTGTGTGCCGGTGTGCATGGCCGGGCGGTCGGTTGCCGGTGCCCGCGCGACAGTGGGTGAGGCCCTGCGCATAGCATCGGTGACCGCATGGATATCACTTGGTGGGGATGGGTCGCGCTCGCCGCGGCGGCGACGCTCGTCGGCTTCTCGAAGACCGCGGTGAGCGGGGCGAACACGGTCAGTCTGGCGGTGTTCGCCGCCGTGCTGCCCGCGCGCGGGTCGACGGGCGTACTACTGCCGATTCTGATCGCCGGCGATGTGGTCGCCGTCTACACCTACCGGCGGCACGCCCACTGGCCGACCCTGTGGCGGCTGTTCCCGGCGGTCGCGGCGGGGGTGGTGGCGGGCGCGGTGTTCCTGCTGTGGGCCGACGACACCGCGGTCCGTACGTCGATCGGCGCGATCCTGCTGCTGATGGCCGGGGTCACCGTGTGGCGGCGGCGCGGCGAGACCCGGGCGAAGGCCCCGGACACGCCGGAGAAGTCCCACGGGGACGCCGACGACATGGACTCGGGGTCACCGGCCGGACGGCTCAAGGCCCGCTCGTACGGGGTGCTCGGCGGGTTCACCACGATGGTCGCCAACGCGGGCGGGCCCGTCATGTCGCTGTATCTGCTCTCGGCGGGCTTCCGGAAGCTCGGCTTCCTCGGTACGTCCGCGTGGTTCTTCCTGATCGTCAACACCACCAAGCTGCCCTTCAGCGTGGGGCTCGGGCTGATCGACGGCCCGTCCCTGCTGCTGGACGCCTCGCTGGTGCTCTTCGTCATCCCCGGCGCCCTCATCGGCAGGGCCTGTGTGAACCGGATCAACCAACGGCTCTTCGAGCAACTGGTGATCGGGGCGACCGTACTCGGCGGACTTCAACTGCTGTTGCGCTGAACGGGTGCGATCGGCCGGGGAGCGCAACCGGTGGGCGCGTTCCTGAGTCATCCCGGCTGACCGTCCGACTGACCGAAACGGGGAACCACCATGCGTATCCGTCGTGCTCTCGCCGTCCCGGGCGCCGCCGTCCTCACCACGCTCCTGGCCGCCTCCGGTGCCCGGGCGGCCGTCGCCGCGCCCGCCGTCTGCGCCGAGGGCTCGGTCCGGGTGACCGCGTCGGCGGGCGCCACCGCCCATGTCATCCGGATCCGGGTCACCAACGAGAGCCGCGCCGCCTGCGTCGTCGACCGGATCCCGGCCGTCACCTTCGGGACCCTGGACGGCTCGGCCCGGCCCGTCCCGCCGTCGCGGTCCGCGCCGTACCGGCTCGCCGCCGGGGGCTCCGGATACGCGGCGGTCCGCACCCTCGACCCGGCGGCGGAGCAGTCCCGTACCGTCGCGGACGTGTACGTCGCGGGCGACCCGTCGCACCGCGGCACCCGGTTCATCGCGGCCTCGGTGGGAGCGCCCCGGGGCGTCCGGGTCTGGGACCCGGTCACCACGCTGTGGCAGCCCACCCGCGCGGCGGCGGACGCGGCGCTCGATCGCGCCACCCGCTGACCGGGACCGGCGGGCGCGCCGTGGCCGAAGATCGCCGCCCGGGGAAAGAAGATCGCGGCCCGGCGGAGTAGAGACACCCGACAGCGGCAATACGTACGGGCAGGACGTGTCTGACGAGGGCGGAGTGAGCGTGCTGCGGGACAAAAGGGACTCACTATCGGTGGCCGGGGCTCCATGCTGGGTGACGCTTCTCTCGCGTGAACTGCCCGCGTCCCAGGCGTTCTACGGCGATGTGCTGGGCTGGACCTACCGGCCCACCGGGCTGGGGGACGACTTTCGTGTCGCGCTCGCGGGCGGGCTGCCGGTCGCGGGCATAGGGGCGCCGGCCACCTCGCTCCAGGTCGCCGTCGCGTGGACGCCGTACTTCGCGGTGAGCGATGTGGACGAGGCCGCGGCCCGGATCAGGGAGCGCGGCGCGACCGTGGCGGTCGGCCCGCTCGCCTTCCACATGGGCCGGGCGGCGCTGGCCACGGACCCGGACGGCGCGGCCTTCGGGATCTGGGAGGGCCCCGTGCCCTCCGAGTGGGCGGTGGGGCGCGGGGCCGCGCCCGCCTGGCTGGAGCTGCGGACCCGCGACACCGACGACGCGGCGCGGTTCTACAGCCAGGTCCTCGGCTGGGCGCCCGAGACGGCGGACGGTTTCACCCTCGTCCGCGAGGAGGGTCACGCGGTGCTGCGGCAGGACGACCACACGGTCGCCAGGATCCGGGACGGCGCCGTACCGGCCGCGGCCGATCCCCGGCTCAGGCCCCGGTGGCATGTGTACTTCCGGGTGCCGGAGGTGGCGGACTCCGTCGCCGCGGCTCTGAACAGCGGCGGAGCCCTTGCCTCTCCGCGGGACGTGCCCGACCCTCGGGAGGCCGCTCTCCAGGAGGCGACGCTGCGCGATCCGGACGGCGCGCTGTTCACCGTGACGGCGGGCTGATCCGCTCACCGGCGCGACGGGTCCGTGTCAGGCGGCACGCTCCGGGGGGATCCCCTCGACCTCGAAGACGACCTCGTCCTCGTAACACCACCACCATGCCTCGCCCGGTTCGTACGAACGGATGAGGGGGTGCCCGGACGCCTTGTGGTGCGCGGTCGCGTGCTTGTTCCTGGACGAGTCGCAGCAGCCGATGTGCCCGCAGGTCTGGCACTCCCGCAGATGCACCCAGGTGTCGCCGAGCGCGACACATTCCGGACAGCTGTCCTGGCTGTCCGGGGTGACCTGCTCGACATCCGCGAGATGACTACAGATGAGCCCGCCGATCCCCGGTTCGCTGTTCGCCATCACGCCACCCGTCCGACCGCACAGGTCACCATCGATCAGTCGCCCCTTTTTTCACCGTACGACCCGTCCCGCGCCACCGCCAGCAGGAGGGGACCGGCAGGGGACCCGACCGCGCCTTGGCGGCGGTCCGATATCGGATAAGCCTGGATATTCCGGCCCGCACGGAGGCCGGACGGGGAGCGGGGGCACAGAGTGTTTTTTCGCGCGCGCGAAGCTGCGCCTTCCAGAAGTTCGACGACGAGGCGGACTTCAGGACGGTCGAGGTCCCGGGCGGTACGCAGTACACCGTGCTGACCTTCTCGCCGGCCAAGACCATCGGCGGCAACGCCACCACCAGTGAGGTACCGGCCGACGCATTCCCGTCCTGACGGCCGGCCTCCCGTTCCGGCAGCTCAGCGGGGGCTCCGCGCGTGGTCCACGGTCCGCGCGCGGAGCGCCGCGGAGAACTCCTCGGCCCGCGTCAGCCGGGCCCGCAGATCCGCGATGTGCTCCTCGGTGGCCCGCTCGAACGCGCCGACGCGCTCCAGGAGCGCGTTCCGCTCCCCCGGCTCCGGGGGGTCGTGGGCGTCGAGCCGGTCGGTGGCGGTGAGCAGCGCGTGGATCTCGTCCAGCGAGAATTCCAGCGCCCTCATCCGGCGGACGAACATCAGCCGGGCCGCGTCCGACTCGGTGTAGAGGCCGAGGCCGCCCTGGCTGCGGGCGGAGGGCGTGACGAGTCCGGCCTGTTCGTACTGGCGGACGGCGCCCAGGGACAGCTCCGTACGGGCGGCCACCTCGCCGATGCGCATGTGATGGGAGTACACGTGGGGGACTTCCCTTCCGCTCCGGGCGCGGATGCCGCCGCCGCGGACGGCACCGCGCTCTGCTCTGGCGTCAGGCTAGGTACCCCGGAGGCCGGAGCGGGCACGCCGCACCGGTACCGGCCCGGACACTCCCCCCGTGTGGACGCGGCCATACGGGACCGCCACTGTCAGGGCTTGTAGACCTTGCCCGGCTCCGGGGCGCCCGGCGCCAGCAGCCCGGAGACGGTGACGAAGGTGTAGCCGCGCTTCTTCGGTCCGTCGATGATGCCGGGGACGGTGCCGTCGTAGATGTCGTGCAGCAGGATGATGCCGTCGCGGCCGGACCGGTCGAGTACGCGCTTCTCGATCAGGGCGGAGTCGGTCGTCGAGCAGTCCTTGCGGTGGCGCTCCACCGGACCCGGGCGAGGCCGAGTTCCCGGCTCACCCCGGCGACCTGGTCGTCGGTACGTCCCTGGGGCGGGCGCGTCAGCGTGGGCCTGTGTCCGGTGATCCTCTCCCGTGGCGCCTTGGGTGCGGGTCGGTTCCTCGCGGATGCCGTCGTCGTCGAGTGTTCGACGGCATGGCGGAGTTCCCCCTCGTTGCGGTGGGCCGTGCCGTACGGTCCAGGGCGCGTCCCGAACCATACATATGGCGTATACATGCGTTTTATAGCGGAACGGGGCACGCTACGGCCGGGAACGCGCGGCGCCGCCCCGCCGTTCCCGTACGGGGTCTCCCGCCCGGGTTCCCCCGACACCGCCGCCCGGAGGACGACATGACGCAGCGGTCCGGCGGCTTCGAGCCGGCCACCGGCGACGGCCCGCCGTCCGCCGCCCCGCCCGGGGAGCGGGCCGCCGAGGTGCTGGTCGCGTTCGAGGGGCTGCTCGGGATCCGGCGCCTCACCCACACCGGGCCGGGCGATCCGGCGGCCGGGCCCGCGCCCTGGGAGCGGCACAGTCCGGTGCGGGCCGTCGCGCTGGCGCTGGAGGCGGCCGGTCTGGCGGCCTCGGCGGTGGACGGCTCGGGCGAGCGGGTCGCCACCGGGTTCCGGGTGGCCCCCGGGGAGCGGCCCGCGACCGTACGGGTGGAGTGGCTCGGCCCGCGCGGCGGGGGCGCCGCCCAGGGGAGGAGTCCGCGCTGGCCGAGTGCGCCGCCGCGCTGACCCGGCTCGGCTGGGAGGCCCTGCTGTACCGGGGGCCGCGGCGGCGGCGCTTCCTGGAGGTCGAACCGGGCCCCGTGTGAGGGCCCGGCCGGTCAGGGGTAGCTGACGAGAGGGGCCACGCTGGTGGCCGCGTCCGACGGGCCGCCCCTGTCGTTGATCACATGCCGGATGGCGCCGACGCCGCCGCCCAGGGACACGGTCACCAGGCTGCGGAAGCGCACTCCGTCCCGCTTCGGCGCTTCGAACGCGCGGTCGGCGACGACCTTCTTGTCGACGTTGAAGAAGCAGTAGCTGCCGAGGCCGACGGCCTGATGGTCCGTCACGGAACCGGCGACCTTGTAGGCGGGGTAGCCCCGGGTACGTCCGTTCATCCACGCCTTCTGGCCCGGCGGGTCGTACGGCATCTCGTTCTGGTAGAAGTATGTCCGGCCGCCGTTGGCGTTCCAGACGGTCTGGTGCTTCTGGTAGTGCTCGACGAACAGTCCGTACATCGTGACATCGGCGCCGTTCACGACCAGTCCGGTGTCCGCCGTGTTGGTCTTCCAGCCGACGCCCTCCCCGTGGTCGGCACGCCAGAGCCACAGATGGTCGCCGATCACATCGCGGCTGTTGACGACCAGGCTGGTGGCCGCCCGGCCCGCTCCCGCGCCGCCGATACGGAAGAACACGTCGTGCAGCGAGGTGGGGTCGGCGGTGTGGCGTGCCGTGGAGCCGTCGGGCCCGACCGTCATCAGGCGGCGGGAGGTGACCGTACCCGCGTCGATGAGCAGTCCGGCGATCTTCACCCCGTCCACGTCGGCGACCGTCATGGCGGTGACGCCGTTGTCCGGGATCAGGGTGGCGAGTCCGAGGCCGAGGACGACGGTGCCGGGGCGGGTGACCTTCAGGGTCTCGTCCAGGTGATGGACGCCGGGGGTGACGAGCAGGTGTTTGCCCGCCGCGAGCGCGGTGTTCATCTCCCGGGCCGTCGCGCCGGGCCTGACGATATGGAACCGGTCCAGCGGGACGGAGTCCCCGGCGGGGGCGGTGCCCGACCAGGTCGTTCCCAACGAGTGGTCCCGCAGCGCGGGGACGAACACCTGGTAGGCGCCGGCGTCGTCCACGTACAGGAAGGGCTTCTCGCGGACGCGCGGGGTCCGGGCGACGGTGGTGTGGGGCGGGGCGGGGAAGCTGTCCGGGGGCGCGTTGCGGACGCCGACGAAGACCATGTTCCAACTGCCGCCGTCCCACTTCGACCATTCGGTGTTGCGGGACAGCCACTGCTGCTGCGTACCGGAGACCACCGTGCCGTCGATCTTCGAGTCGGCCATGAAGCCGCCGCTGGCCCAGCCGCCGTCGTCCAGCGCGAGATCGCCGCGCACATGCATCCGGCGGTACGGAGCGGCCTGCGAGACCGCCCACCGGTCGGTGCCGGTGGTGGGGGTGACGGAGAGGTTCTCGGCGCCGCGCCAGAAGTTCTGGGTGGCGTTCTGCGGCGGAAACCAGTCGGCCTCGACATGGACGGCGCCGCGGATGTGGACGTCGTCCGGGGAGAGCCCGAGGCCGGCGACCTGGGTGTAGAAGCCGACGTTGACATCGGCGTCGTAGGTGCCGGGCCGGAAGAGGAAGGCCGTGCGCCCCTGGCCGAACTGGTCGGTCTCCTGCTTGCGGAAGGTGGCGTCCAGCCGGGCCTGGATGGTGGCGGCGGGCATCGACGGGTCGAAGACGACCACGTTCGGGCCGAGATCCGGGGTGCCCGGGGGCGGCGGCGGGGTGGCGGAGGCCTCCGTTCCGTGGCGGGCCTCGCGCTCCGGCGGGTCGGCGGGCGGCGCGCAGGACGCGCAGAGGACGGCGGTCAGCAGCAGGACGACCGGGGCGAGACGGCGGCGGAGCCGGGGACGAGGGGCTCCGCCGCCGTACGCGAAGCCGCTCGGAAGGCGCGCAGAGCCGTACGGGAAGCCGTGGGGGAAACCGCGGGGGAACAGGTTCATGAGGTCTCCTTGCCCGGTCGGGCGGCGGATCGCGCGAAGTCTCGGACGAAGTCCCACTTCTGCCGGGTCCTCCATGGGATACCTTGACCTGCACATGACCGTCATGACGCGTTCACACGGATGTGCCTTCTCCGTGGAAGGCTCCCGCTGAATCGTTTCTTCACGACCACCACAGCGCCACCCCCCACTCTGCGGCCGTGCGCCACGGTGGTCCCCCCGGAGAGGACAGCTCCCCCATGTCCCGTCGCCAACGTCCCGTCGGACGCCTGCTGATGGCCCTCGGCGCCACCGTCGCCGTACTCGCCACCACCGCGGCGGCAGCGCCGGCCGGCGCGCCGTCCGAGACCTCGGTCGCCGCCGCGCCCGCGACTTCCACCGCGGCCGTCGCCGCACTTGACGACACGTACTACCAGAGCGCCCTCGGCAAGAGCGGCACCGCGCTCAAGTCCGCCCTCCACACGATCATCAAGGACCAGTCCACGGTGACCTACGCCCAGGTCTGGGACGCGCTGAAGAACACGGACCAGGACCCCGCGAACTCCTCGAACGTGCTCCTGCTCTACACCGGCCGGTCCCAGTCGAAGTCGAGCAACGGCGGTAACACGGGCAACTGGAACCGCGAGCATGTCTGGCCCCAGTCCCACGGCGACTTCGGCACCGCGGCCGGCCCCGGCACCGACCTGCACCACCTGCGCCCGGAGGACGTCACGGTCAACTCCATACGCGGGAACAAGGACTTCGACAAGGGCGGCAGCGCCGTCTCCGGCGCGCCGGGCAACTTCACCGACTCCGACTCCTTCGAGCCGCGCGACGCGGTCAAGGGCGATGTCGCGCGGATGATCCTCTACATGGCGGTCCGGTACGAGGGCGGCGACTCCTGGGCCGATCTGGAGCCCAACGAGAAGGTCAGCAACGGCTCCAGCCCGGCGGTGGGCAAGCTCTCCGTACTGAAGCAGTGGAACGAGCAGGACCCGCCGGACACCTTCGAGAAGCGCCGCAACGACATCATCGACAGCCAGTACCAGCACAACCGGAACCCCTTCATCGACCACCCCGAGTGGGTCGAGTCGATCTGGTGACCCCGGCGGCGCCGCTGCCGTGAGTCGACTTCCTGGACATGTGTCTATACTTCATGGACACATGTCCAGTTCTGTTGTCCGACGACTCACGAGGTGTTCCGCTCATGCAGACAGTCGCCCACGTCCTGGTCGGCCTGCTGGCCGCGCTCCACGTCTACATCCTGGTGCTGGAGATGTTCCTGTGGGAGCGCGCGCCCGGCCGCAAGTTCTCCGGATTCGACGCGGAGATGGCCCGTAGGACAGCCGGCCTCGCCGCCAACCAGGGCCTCTACAACGGCTTCCTGGCCGCCGGAATGATCTGGGGCCTGATCGCCGCCGATCCGACCGGGTACCGGGTGCAGATCTTCTTCGCGGGCTGTGTGGTCGTCGCCGGGGTGTACGGCGGGATCACCGCGAACCGGCGCATCCTGCTTGCCCAGGCACTGCCCGGCGCGCTCACCCTGGCGGCAGTCCTGGCGGCGGGATGACCTCCGCCGTACCGGCGGGCGATCCCCGTACGGCCAGGACGCGGGCCCGGCTGCGGCAGGCGCTGTTCGACGAGTGCGCGGAGCGTCCGTTCGAGGAGGTCGGGGTCGCGGCCCTGGTGCGCCGGGCCGGGATGGGCCGGGCCACCTTCTATCTGCACTACCCCGATCTCCAGGCGCTGGCCGTCGACGCCTGCGCGGAGGTGGTCAGGGACGCGGTGGACGCCCTGCACGCCTGGCGGGGCATCCCCGATCCACTCGTACCACCCCCCTCGCTCCCGGCATTCTTCACCGGACTCGTCCCGCACACCGCGCTCTACCGGACACTGCTGCGCCCGGGGGGCAGCGGCCCGCTGGGCGAGCTGCTCCACCGCGAACTGCGCGAGTACAGCCGCGCCGAACGCGCCCTGGCCGGGGCCCCCGCACCCGAGCTGATCGCCTCCGCCGTGGCCGCTACCTTCACCGGGGTACTGGCCGACTGGCTGCACGGGCTGATCGAGGACACCCCGGAGTCCATCGCGGTCCGGGTCTGGCGGCTGCTGGTGGGACTGCACCGGATGCCCGTCACCTGAGCGGGTGACACAAACACCGTACGCCGCGCGGGCGTTCGACGGACCCGCACAAGCGCGGGTTTCCCCCACAGCCTGCGGCATATGCCAGAAGCACCACCGGATCGAGTGTTGCCAAACGTCTTACGGGTGTGGCACGCCTGTGCCACAGTCGTAACCGGTCCACCCTTCAGCCACAGGCAGCGCCGCGCCCGTAACGGAGTACGAGATGTCGTCCCCCCTGTTCGCGGACCGTCCCGCCCCGCAGCATTCCGAGCGGGGGACAGTGGACGCCCTGATCAGCCAGACCCGTCGGCTGCGCGGGGAGCTGGCAGCGGTCCGCCGGGACGCCTCCGTCGCCGAGGACGACGCCCTGTGGCGCTGGCAGCGCGCGCTCCGCGATCTGGCGGTCCATCAACTGGACGACCTCGGCAGCCACCTGGACCAGCTCAAGGCTGGACGGCCCGTCGGCTCCGTACCGGACGTCACCGGGGGAACAGCGCAGGACGGAGGCCCCCGTCCACTGCCCGGCCGGGTCGGCAGCTCCGAGTGGAACCTCCTCACCGACGAGGTGAGCTGGTCCGCCGAGATGTACGAGATCCTCGGGCGGCCCGTGGCGCGCGGCCCGATGACACTGGACGAGCTGCCGTCGCTGGTCTTCGCCGAGGACTCCGCGCTGTTCACCGCGATGGTGACGGACTGCCTGATCGACGGGAAACCCATCGACGGCGAGATCCGTATCGTCAGGGCCGACGGCCAGGTGCGTACCGTACAACTGCGGGCCGAGCCGGTCCTCGACGCCGACGGCTGCACCGCCTCCATGTGGGCGGTGCTGCGCGATGTCAGCGCCCTGCGCCGCGGTGAGCGCGCGGTGCTCGCCTCCCGGGACTCGCTCAGCCACCGGCAGCAGGCCGCCCGCACCGAGCACCGGTTCGCGCGGGAGCTCCAGGACGCGGTCCTGCCGTCGTGGCGCCGCTCGTTGCGGCTGTCGCTGAGCGGCCCGGCCGCGCTGGAGCTGGCCGCGTCCCGGCTGCCGTCCGAGCCCCACCCGCTGACCGGCGGCGACTGGTGCGACGCGCTCGGACTGCCCGGCGGCGAGGCGCTGCTGGCCATCGGCGATCTGACCGGCCACGGTGTGGTGGCGGCCTCCTCCCTGGCGATGCTGCTGGGCGCGGTGCGCGGGATGGGGATGGCCGGCATCGGCCCGGGGCCGCTGCTGGGCCATCTCAACCAGCTGGTGGACAGCTCGGAGCAGCCCGTGCTGGGCAGCGCGCTCTGCGCCCGCTACGACCCGATGACGGGGATGTTCGCCTGGGCACAGGCGGGACACCCCGCCCCGCTGCTGTTCCGCGACGGGACGGGGCGCGCGCTGACACCGCCGGACGGTGTCCTGCTCGGAGCGACCTCGGGGGCCGTGTACGAACAGGCCGAGGTCCGGCTGCGCCCCGGTGATCTGCTGGTGCTGCACACCGACGGACCGGCGCGTCCCACCGACGCCACCGGGACGGGGGCGTGGCGGGACCGGCTTCTCGCGCTGGCGCCCCGGCTGGCCGGGACCCGTAGCGCGCGGGAGTGTGCCACGACGGTCGTCGAGGAGTTCGGCCGGTCCGAACGTACCGATGACGCCTGTGTGATGGTCGCCAGGATCGGCGGCTGAGGCCGGGGACGGAGCGCGGCGGCCCGATCCGTCCGGAGACCGGCGGTACGGCGTCAGATGTCGGTCTTCCCCGCCCTCTTGTTCTTGCCGGGGCTGTTCGGCATGGCCAGCCGGATCTCCTCGCGCAGCTCCTTGATCCTCGGGTGCTCCGCGTACCGGTCGGTGAGCCGGTACATCTCCTTGAGCCGGTCCCAGGTGCGGTGCGAGGAGGTCTCCCCCATCGACACCAGCGCCCGCCGCGCGTAGCGGTCGGCCTGTTCGGGGTCGTCCGCGATGAAGCAGGCGGAGGCCAGCGAGATGTAGTCGAAGATCTTGGAGCGTTGCTGGAGCCCTCCGTCGCGCAGCTCCAGCGCCCTCTTGGCATGGCTCTGCGCGAGGGCCGCCGCCGCCGGGTCCCGTTCGGCGAGGGTGCGGTAGGCCAGCGCCTGCATGCCGTGCAGATCCGCCTCGTTGAACATCTGCATCCAGGAGGGCGGCGGGACATCACCCTTGTCCGCCACGAAGAGGTCCTCCGCCTCGCCCAGGGTGCGGCGCATGGCCTGGCCGCGCCCCATGGACGCCTGGGCCCATGCCTCGATCGTGCGCAGCATGGCGCGGGTCCGGGGGAGGTTCTCCTCGCCCGATCCCGACGCGGCGAGCTTCATCAGATCGAGCGCCTCGCCGGGCCGGCCCAGATGGATCATCTGCCGGGCCGCTCTGGACAGGGCTTCGCCCGCGCGGGGCCGGTCGCCGCCCTCCCGCGCGGCGTGGGTGGCGATGACGAAGTACTTCTGGGCCGTGGGTTCGAGGCCGACGTCGTGGGACATCCACCCCGCTAGTACGGCGAGATTGGCGGCGACGCCCCACAGGCGCCGCTGGAGATGGTCGGGGTGACGGTAGGCGAGCATGCCGCCCACCTCGTTGAGCTGGCCCACCACCGCCTTGCGCTGGAGTCCGCCGCCCCGGGCGGCGTCCCAGGCGCGGAACACCTCGACGGAGTGCTCCAGCGCCTCGATCTCCTGCGATCCGATGGGCGCGGCTTCGTAGAGGTCGTACCCGGCGGGTTCCATGTCGAGGGGATCGCCGAGGTGTGGGGCGTCGGACGAGAGTGCGGGGTCGGAGTGCAGCCAGTCGTGCATGGCGCTGGTGAGTACTGAGCCTGTGGTGAGCGCGGCACCCGCGCCCACCAAGCCGCGGCGGTTGAGCATGAGGTCCATTCCCGTGAATTCGGTGAGGACCGCTGCCGTCCGGTCGGGTGCCCAGGGGAGGGCGTCGGGGTTGTCCGCGCTACCGGCTGCCCGTCGTTTCCCCGCGCGACCGTTCCGTACGAACCCGAGGTCCTCGATGGTCACGACACGACCGAGCCGCTCGGTGAACAGGGCTGCCAGCACTCTCGGCACGGGATCGCGCGGGGTCTCCCCCATGTCTATCCAGCGCCTCACCCGCGAGGTGTCGGTGGCCAGCTGCGGGTGGCCCATGGCCGCCGCCTGCCGGTTCACCAGCCGCGCGAGTTCTCCCTTGGACCAGCCGGCCAGGCCGAACAGATCCGACAGGCGGGTATTGGGTTCCCCGCTCACATCAAGCCCCCAGGTTCTCGGCTGAGTTGACAGTAGCCCTCGGTCAGATGCGTGGCGACTATTCGCCAGGGTTCGCCAGGGTCCGCCAGATGGTGTGCCACCCGCTCGCCGGTGTCGGGTAGGAACGCGCCACCCCGGCCCGGCAGCCGGACGTACTCCCCAGGGTGCTCCCGCATCTGCCGGGGCGGGTGGCGCACGTAACTCGTCGGCGCACGAAGGGATCCGTACCGCCCATGTACACAGCATCGTCCTCCGTGTCGGCCCCGCCCCGCTCGCGTACGGTCACTCCCGGCAGCGGGCCGTACCTCGACCCCACCCACGCGGGGCGGACCCGGCTCCGGACGGGGACGGTCGCCGGACCGCTCAGCGGGAGACTCGACTTGTCCGGTCCCCAGGGCGCTCAGCTGCGGATGGCGATCACCGCGGTGCACCGGATCTGCCCGGAGTTCAAGCCGGTGCAGGTGCTGCGGCGCAGCGGCCGTTCCGTCCTGCTCGTCGGTTCCACCGGGCGTACCACCGCGGTCGCCAAGTGTCTGCTGGACCACTCGTCGGTCTGGACCGAGCGGTTCCGGCACGAAATAGCTGTCTACCGCGCGTTCGTCCGGCACCGCCCGCCCGTGCGGGTGCCCCGGCTGATCGCGGCGGACCCGGAGAGCTGTGCGCTGGTGATCGAGCGGATGCCCGGCAGGGCTGCGGCGCTGACCCGTCATCCGGTGCAGGCTCCGCCGCGTACGGACGTACGGACCGCGCTCGGCGCCATCGCCAGGCTGAACACCTGGCGGCCGCCGGCCGGGCTGTTCGACAAGCCGCTCGACTACGCGTCCCGGATCACGCACTATCACGAGCTGGGGCTCTTCACCGACCGGGATCTGGGGGACCTCCAGAAGCTGCTGCACGGTCTGGCCGGTGCCCGCCAGGGCGTGGGCCAGTTCTGTCACGGTGACGCCCTGCTCTCCAACATCCTGCTGTCACCGGCCGGTCCGGTGCTCGTCGACTGGGAGCACGCGGGCTGGTATCTGCCCGGGTACGACCTGGCGACGCTCTGGACGGTGCTCGGCGACGCCCCGGCGGCGCGGCGGCGGATCAGCCAGCTCGCCGCGGAGAACGGTCCGGCGGCGCGGGACGCGTTCCTGGTCAATCTGATGCTCATCCTGACCCGGGAGATCCGGATGTACGAGACGGCGGTGCAGCGCGCGCTGCGGGAGGGGCCGTCGTCCGGGGCCGTGCCGTCGGCCCCGGTCGCGGGGGGCGGTCTGTCGACGGGTGAGGAGCAGCGGCTGCTGCTGCGCCGGCTGCACGACGACTGCGCGATGGCGCGGCGTGCGGTACGGGCGGCGGTCGGTACGCGCTGACCGGGGCGCGGGGTGCCCCGGTCGCCGGAACCATTCGTTCCTTTACTCCTCGTCACCCGTGTTGACGTGCGAAATTCCCTCTGTGGCGCCTGATTGACGGATCGTTCGGCAGCCGGTACCTCTGGAGACGATCCGGCCCGTCAGGTACGTCCCACGCACTACCCGTCACTGGAGGCTGCATTGCGAGAGCCCGTGCGAGAGCCCGTCCCCCCACGTCCGGGACTCCGTCGTCGCGCCCTCGGGTCCGGGGTGTTCGTCGCGTCCGCCGCCCTGCTGCTGCCGCTGGTCTCGGCGGGGCCCTCCGCCACCGCCGAGCGGCCCGGCCCCGGCTCCCTCCAGCGCGAGTTCGCCGCGGCGTCCGCCCGGTACGGGGTGCCGCAGAGTGTGCTGCTGGGCGTGTCGTACCTCCAGTCGCGCTGGGACACGCACGACGGCGCGCCGAGCGTCACCGGCGGCTACGGTCCGATGCATCTGACGGACGCCGAGGCCGCGCTCGCGCGGGCGGCCGGCCCCGAGCAGCACCACTCGGACGGATCGGAGGACGCGCGCGGTGACTCCTCCCGCCCGGCCGTCCGGCCCGTCCCCGGGACGGCCGGGTCCGCGAGGCCGCCGGAGAACTCCGAGCCGCCCGCCCGGCTGCGGACCCTGCACCGCGCCGCCGCGCTGACCGGGCTGGCCCCCGAGGAGCTGCGGCGGAGCCCCGGCGCCAATGTCCGGGGCGGCGCCGCGCTGCTGGCGGCGGCCCAGCGGGAGCTGGGCAAGCCGCTGAGCGCCGACCCCGCCGACTGGTACGGGGCGGTCGCCCTGTTCTCCGGGGCGGGCGACCCCTCGGCCGGCTCGGGGTACGCCAATGAGGTGTACGAGGTGATCCGGGCCGGCGAGCGGCGTACCACGGACAGCGGCCAGCGGGTGGTCCTGCGCGCGGTGCCCGGTCTGCCGCGTACCGACAGGACCGTACGGCCGGGAGCGCGCGCGGCGGGGACCGAGTGTCCCGCCACCGTCTCCTGCCAGTGGGCCCCCGCGGCGTACGAGCGGTTCGGCGAGGGCGACTACGGCAATCACGACCTGGCCGACCGGCCGCGTTCCCAGTCGGTCGACTACATCGTCATCCACGACGTCGAGGGGTACTGGGACGGCGCCCTCAGCCTGATCAAGGACCCGGAGTATGTGTCGTGGCACTACACGCTGCGCTCCTCCGACGGGCAGATCGCCCAGCACGTACGGACCAAGGACGTCGCCTGGCACGCCGGGAACTGGTACATCAACTCCACGTCCGTCGGGCTGGAGCACGAGGGCTTCCTCGCCGCGCCGGACGCCTGGTACACGGAGGCGATGTACCGCGCGTCCGCGCGGCTGGTGGTGTATCTGGCGGAGAAGTACGGTGTCCCGCTGGACCGGCAGCACATCCTGGGCCATGACACCGTGCCGGGGACGACCACGGCGACGGTCCCCGGGATGCACACCGACCCCGGCCCCTACTGGGACTGGGCACACTACTTCGAGCTGCTGGGCCGGCCGTTCGCGCCGGACGCGGGAGCGGACGCGCGGGTGGTGACGATCCGGCCCGACTACGCGTCGAACCAGCCGGTGTACACCGGGTGCGGGACCACCGGGCAGCTCTGCGCCGCGCACGGTTCGGGCGCGGTACGGCTGCACACCGCGCCGGACGCGAACGCGCCGCTGGTGAAGGACATCGGGCTGCGTCCGGGCGGCGACGAGTCCACCACCGGCGTCAATGACCTGGGCGCCCGCGCCACCACCGGCCAGCGGTACGCGGTCGCCGGACGCGAGGGCGACTGGACGGCGCTCTGGTACCTCGGCCAGAAGGCGTGGTTCCACAACCCGGCCGCGCGCCCCACCGCGGTGGGCACCCGGGCCGCGGTACTGACA
This sequence comes from Streptomyces sp. NPDC088554, assembly GCF_044752945.1. Taxonomy (NCBI): domain Bacteria; kingdom Bacillati; phylum Actinomycetota; class Actinomycetes; order Kitasatosporales; family Streptomycetaceae; genus Streptomyces; species Streptomyces sp. NPDC088554. The sequence goes on from NZ_JBIVMF010000013.1 coordinate 47,599, forward strand.
CCGAGGGCCGGGCTGACGGAGATCCCGGTGTACGGGCGGGCCTATCCGGAGGCGGCCGCGTACCCGGCGGGGGTGCCGGTCCAGACTGTCTCCGCACTGCCGTACAAGGTGCTCGCGGGCCAGCGTTACACGGTGGGCCGCCAGGTGCCGGGGGAGTACTTCTACGCGCCGACGTTCGAGACCTCGGGCCACCGGATGGTGCGGGGTACGGAGGCGTACTACGAAATCCAGTACGGGCACCGGATCGCCTTTGTGAAGGCGTCCGATGCCGAGGTACGTCCGGCGGACTGACCGCCGGGCCGGGGGAACCGGGCGTCATCGGCCACGGGGGTGCCGATGACGCCCGGCGCACACCGTTCGCGTACTCGGCGACACGAGCCTTCCGGGGCCGAACTCCCGGCGGTGCGGGGCGGCTTGACGGGGACACGCGACAGTGACGGGCGCGGCGGCGAACCTCCGCCCGCGCACCGCCGCCCGCGCATCGTCCTCGTGGGTCAGCCCTGCTGGAACAGCTCCGCCGGCAGCGGCTTCAGCAGTGCGTAGAGATCGTCCGTGATCGGCCGGTCCCAGCTGGCGATGGTGACCAGGACCTGGTCACTGCGGTCGAACTGGACACAGGAGATCCGGCTCTCGGAGAGCTTCAGCCGCCGGACGATCAGCAGGTTGTCGCCCTGCATCACCGGCATGTCCTCGCTGCCGACGACCTCGACCGGCTCCTCGTTCTCCAGCGCCAGCAGCAGCTGCGCCACCTCGAACGGGATCTGCCCCTCCGTCAGCTCACGGGCGGGTGAGCCCTCCGGGAGATTACCGATGACCATCGCGGGGCCCCGGCCGCCGAACAGGTCGTACCGGAGGAAGACACCCTGGCAGCTGCCGTCGGGCGCGGGCAGCAGCCCGGCGCCGAGATTGCCGGGCCAGTCACCCGGGTCCATGGCCAGGACATCGAAGTCCGGGCCCGCGGGTGTGGCGGCGCTGCGGCGGCGGAGAAAGGACATCCCACCATGGTACGTGTTCGCGCCACTCCACCGGAGCCGGGTGGACGTCAACGCACCGGTCGGGGGCACGCCATGGCGAGGTTTCCGTTCGCCGGGCCCGTGGTGTTCGTGGTGTCGGCCGCACGGAGGGGGGTACGGATCGCACGGGCTCCTCCGGTACGTACCGGAGGAGCCCGGCCCGCGCGGGGCGGGCCGTGTCAGGTGAGGTCGAACTCCCCGGCACGCGCGTCGATCACGAACGCCCGCCACTCGGCCGGGCTGAAGATCAGCGACGGGCTCTCCGGCCTGCCGCTGTTGCGCATGGCGATGAAGCCCTCGACAAAGGCGATCTGGACATCACCCGTCCCCCGGCTGCTCGACCGCCAGTCCGCGGTGCTCAGATCGAGTTCCGGCTTGTCCCAGCCCGTATGCGGCCTCTGGGTGGTGATGCTCTCGGCCATCTCCAGCTCCTCCCACTGCGCGTCGTCCCGGGCCAGCCTATCCACCGCCACCGGTCCCGGACAGGCCACACCCCGGCCCGCCCGGGGCGTAACCGGTCGGATCGGACGGGATGGAGCCGGACCGGGTCACGCCGCGCAGACGGAACGCAGCGAGCGGCCCAGCGCGGCCGTGTGGACGAGGTCCAGGTGCTCCTCGTTCCGTACCCGGGCCGCCGAGAGCAGCAGCGTGCCCTCGCAGTGGGACGCGGACCGCTCCTGCGCCGAGTCGGCGATCGCCCGTACGAGCGAGTCGTTGACGCGATTGATCTCGACGCGCACCACGGCCAGATCCGGCTTCTCCGTCGGAGCCTTCGCCGGATCGGCGTCCCAGCGGCGGTGCAGCGCCCGCTGGACGTCCTTGTTGGCCTCGATCTGGTCACGGAAGATCCGTACCGTCGCCGCCGGATCGGCTCCGAGTTCGTCCGCCTGCCGCGCGACCGTGTCGAGGACCTGCTGCTCGCGGGCGGGATCGTCGATGGGGCCGGCCGTGCCCCACTTCGCCGCCGCGACCAGATCGGCGATGGCCAGCCGCTGCGCGGACAGCTCCGCGACGGGCAGGAGGCCGTTGTACGAACCGAGGCCGTCGTACGAACCGACGGGGGCGGGTGCGGCGGTCGCCGCGGCGGCGCCGGGGCCGCCCAGGAGCGCGAGTGCGGCGGCGCTCGCCGCGAGCCAGGGGCGGACGGACCGGGACGGGCGCGCGGAACCGGGGCGCGGGGAACTCTGCTTCATGAAAACTCCTGAGGGGGGTGAAATCATTGATCTTACAAACCCCCGCTCACCCCGCCGGGAGCGCGGTCGGCAGCGCTCCCGCACCGTGATTCGTCCGCCCGCCCCTACGGGCTGATGGCGAGGAAGACGAACGCGGCGAAGATCCCCAGATGGACCCCGCCCTGGAGCAGGGTGGCGCGGCCGGGGGCGACGGTCAGGGCGCCGACCACCACGGTGAGGGCGAGCAGCACCATATGGGTGGCGTCCAGTCCGAGCACCAGCGGCCCGTCCAGCCAGATGGTGGCGAGCGCGATGGCCGGGATCGTCAGCCCGATGCTCGCCATGGCGGAGCCGAGCGCCAGATTGAGGCTCGTCTGGACCCGCTCGCGGCGCGCCGAACGTACGGCGGCGAGGGTCTCCGGCAGCAGCACCAGCAGCGCGATGACCACCCCGACGACCGCCTGTGGCAGTCCCGCCGAGTCCACCCCCGACTCGATGGTGGGCGAGACCGCCTTCGCGTCCCCGACGACGGCGACCAGCGCCACGAGGAGCATCACCATGCTGAGGACGGTCGCGCGCCGGGTGGGCAGCGGTGCGTGCGAGTCGGTCTCGCGGACCTCGCCGTCCTGCGTGACGGGCAGGAAGTAATCGCGGTGGCGCACGGTCTGTACGGCGACGAACAGCCCGTACAGAGCGAGCGAGGCGACGGCGGCGAAGCCCAGCTGTGCCGGCGAGAACTGCGGGCCCGGTTCGCTGGTGGTGAAGGTCGGGATGACCAGGGTGAGGGTGGCCAGCGTGGTCACATTGGCCAGCGCGGCGCCCGTGCCCTCGGCGTTGAACACGGCGACCCTGCTGCGCAACGCGCCGACCAGCAGACACAGACCAACGATCCCGTTGCAGGTGATCATGACGGCGGCGAAGACGGTGTCGCGGGCGAGGGTGGCGGTCTTGCCGCCGCCGTCGATCATGAGGGTGACGATGAGCGCCACCTCGATGACCGTGACCGCCACGGCGAGGATGAGCGCGCCGTACGGGTCGCCCACCCGGTGGGCGACGACCTCGGCGTGGTGGACGGCCGCGAGCACCGCGCCCGCCAGACAGAGCGCGACCAGACCGACGGCGAAGCCGGGCAGTTCCCGCCCCCAGCTGAGGATCAGGGCGACCAGCGCGAGCAGCGGCACCACCACGGTCCACTGCGCCAGCAGTGACCGGACGCTGATGCTCGGGCTCATGCGGCCCACGCTGCCAGAGGTGGCACGGACGCGCGCGGCGGGCTGCGCCGGACGGCCCGCCGGGGTCCCGTCCCTGATGCGCTCTCCGTCGCGCTGTGGTACGGAGGGGCATCGACGGCACTTCCCGGAGGAGGCTTCGCCATGACGGAGGACGCGGAGGAGACGGCCGGGGGCGCTTCCGGGGATGTCGCGGGGAGCGCCGCCGTGCCGTTCGCGGTTTCCCCCGCCCGCGCGGCGGCGGGAGCGGGGGCGGGGGCGGCGGCTTCGGGCGGGACGGTCCTGCGGCACGGCTCCGCCGCCCGCGCGGGGCTGCTCGCGGACCAGCTGGAGCGGCTGGCCGACGACGCGGCGGCCTTCCTCGGCCCGTCCCCGGTCCACCCCTGGTACGCGGGCGCCGTGCTGCTCGCCGGGCGCGGCGGGACCGTGGCCCTGCACCGGGCGATCGGCCACGCCCTGCGCTACGCGGCGTACGACGAGAGGACCGGCGCCGGGGTGGAGCTGGAGGCGGGGCGGCGGGTCGCGATGACCGAGGACACGGTCTTCGATCTCGCCTCCGTCTCGAAGCTGTTCACCTCGGTCCTCACGGTCCAGCAGATCGAGCGGGGCGCGCTGGAGCTGGAGGCGCGGGTCGCGGCGTACCTCCCGGAGTTCGGTGGGGGCGGGAAGGGCGCGGTCACCGTACGCCAGCTGCTGACCCACACCTCCGGTCTGCGCGCCTGGCTCCCGCTGTACCGGGAACCGACGCGCGAGGCCATGGTGCGGCGGCTGTGGGACGAGGCTCCGGCCCAGCCGCCCGGCACGGCCTATCTCTACTCGGACCTCAATCCGATCGTGCTTCAGCTGCTCCTGGAGAGGATCACCGGTCGCACTCTGGATGTCCTGCTCCACGACGAGATCACCGCTCCGCTCGGGATGCACCGCACTCGCTACAACCCGCCCGCCTCCTGGCGGCCCCTGATCGCCGCCACCGAGGACGCCCGCCCGCCGTGGTCCGGGCTCGACCGGGGGCTCGTGCGGGGCGAGGTCCATGACGAGAACGCGTACGCCCTGGGCGGGGTCGCGGGCCACGCCGGGGTCTTCTCCCGCGCCTGGGACCTGGCGATCCTCGCCCGTACGCTGCTCAACGGCGGAGTGTACGGCGGGACGCGGATCCTGGGCGCCCGGTCCGTGGAGCTGCTGTTCACCGATTTCAACACGGCCTTCCCCGGTGACGCCCATGGCCTCGGCTTCGAGCTGGACCAACGCTGGTACATGGGCGCGATGGCCGCTCCGGGCACGGCGGGCCACACCGGGTTCACCGGCACCGGTCTCGTCCTGGACCCGACGACCGACTCGTTCCTGATCGTCCTCGGCAACTCCGTCCATCCGGTACGGAGCTGGCGCTCGGGCAGCGCGCCCCGGGTGGCGGCGGCCGACCGGATGGCGCGCGCCGTCCCGGTCACCCCGGAGCATGGCCGGGCCGCCTGGTACTCCGGTATGGCGAGCGCGACGACGGCCACGCTCACGCTGCCCGAGGTCACCGTCGGCCCCGGTCCTGCCCGGCTGTGCTGTTCCCTGTGGTGGGACACCGAGCCGGACGCCGACACACTGTTCCTGGAAGTGCCGGAGGGCGACGGGTGGCGGCCGCTGCCCTTCACGACCGTACGCTCCGGGCAGGAGCCGCGCGTCCATCCGGACGGTGCGGTGACGGGCCGGTCGGGGCGGGTCTGGCACCGGCTGACCGCCGACCTCCCCGCCCTCCCCGGCGGCGGGGTGCGGCCGCGCTGGCGGTACACGACGGACCAACGGTACGTCGGGCGGGGCGTGTACGTGGACCGGCCCCGGATCGAGACCGGCGGCCGTACGGTCTTCGACGCGGCGCGGCCCGGGGACGCGGCGCGGATCGAGGCGGTGGGCTGGACCCTGTCGGCGGACTGACCCGCCGGACGGGCCGGGACCGGCCCCGCGCTCACCGTCCCAGCGCCGCCATCGCCGCGTTGTGGCCCGGCACACCGCTGACCCCGCCTCCCCGGACGGCGCCCGCGCCGCAGAGCAGCACATTGGCGTGCGCGGTCTCCACGCCCCAGCGGGCGGTGCCCTCCTGCGCGTAGGGGAACGCCAGATCGCGGTGGAAGATATGGCCGCCGGGCATCCGCAGTTCGCGTTCGAGGTCGAGCGGGGACTTCGCCTCGATACAGGGCCGGCCGTCCGCGTCGAGCGCCAGACAGTCCGCGATCGGTTCGGCCAGCCGGTCGTCCAGCTCCGCGAGAGTCGCGGCGAGCAGCTGGGTGCGTACGGTGTCGTGGTCGTCCGCGAACAGCCGCGCGGGGGTGTGGAGTCCGAACAGGGTCAGGGTGTGACAGCCCCGCTCGGCCAGTTCCGGGCCGAGGATCGACGGGTCGGTCAGCGTGTGGCAGTAGATCTCCGAGGGCGGCGCGGACGGCGGGCGGCCCTCGGCGGCCTCCCGGTAGGCGGTGGCGAGCTGGCCGTAGCTCTCGGCGACATGGAACGTACCGGCGAAGGCGTCCCGGGCGTCGACCGACCGGTCGCGCAGCCGGGGCAGCCGGCTCAGCACCATGTTGACCTTGAGCTGGGCGCCTTCCGCGGGGGCCGGGGGCGGGTCGCCGAGGAGGGCGGCGAGGGTCTGGGGCGACGCGTTCACCAGGACCTGGCGGGCCGTCACCGTACCCTCGCTCTCCGCCGTGCGGAACGTGACCTCGGCGTGCGCGCCGTCGGTCTCGATCCGGACCGCCTCATGGCCGGTGACGATCTCCGCGCCCGCCTCCCGCGCGGCCCGTGCCAGCTCGTCGGTGAGGGCGCCCATACCGCCGACCGGTACGTCCCAGTCCCCGGTGCCGCCGCCGATCACGTGGTGGAGGAAGCAGCGGTTCTGGACGAGCGAGGGGTCGTGGGCGTCGGCGAAGGTGCCGATCAGAGCGTCGGTCAGCACCACTCCGCGGACCAGGTCGTGGTGGAAGCGGTCCTCGATGGCGACGCCGATGGGCTCCTCGAAGAGGCTCCGCCAGGCGGTGTCGTCGTCGACGCGCGCCCGCAGCTCCTCCCGGGTGGGCAGCGGCTCGGTGAGGGTGGGGAAGACGCGCCGGGCGACCCGTCCCGTCATCCCGTAGAAGTCCTCCCAGGCCGCGTACTCCCGCCCCGAGCCGGTCAGCGCGGCGAAGGAGTCGCGCGTACGCCCGGCACCGACCAGCAGCCCGCCGTTCCCCGAGGGGGTGTACGAGGACACGGTCCGTCTGCGTACGGTGAAGCGGAGTCCCAGCTCGCTCACGATCTTCGGCGGCAGCAGGGACACCAGGTACGAGTAGCGGGAGAGCCGGGCGTCGAGCCCCGCGAAGGGGCGCCCCGAGACGGCCGCGCCGCCGGTGTCGCCGAGCCGTTCCAGTACGAGGACGGAGCGCCCGGCGCGGGCGAGATAGGCGGCGGCGACCAGACCGTTGTGGCCGCCGCCCACGATGACGGCGTCGTACGCGGTGTGTGCGGGCATGGTTCCTGGGTAGCACGCGGATGATCGCGCGGCCAGGGGGACGGCCCCGCCCCCGCCGGTCAGCGGATCCGGGCGCCGTGGTGCTGGCTCAGCGCCGACACCTGGCGGTACAGCTGTGCGGCCTCGGCTCCCCTGCCGAGCTGTTCGAGACAGTGGGCCTCGTCGTTACGGCTGGCCAGGGCGTCCGGATGGGTGGGGCCGAGGACCCGGGCGCGGGCGTCGGCGACGGTGCGGTAGACGGCGAGCGCCTCCGGCCAGCGGCCGAGCCAGCCGAGGCCCACGGCGATCTCCCGGCGGCTGACCAGGGTGTCGGGGTGGTCGGGGCCGAGAACCTGTTCCCGTGCGCCGCAGACGTCATGGGCCTCGGCGAGGGCCTCCTCCCAGCGGGCGAGGCGGCCGAGGTTGACGCCGTAGCCGTGGCGGGCGCGCAGGGTCTCGGGGTGGAGCGGGCCATGGGCGCGGGCGCGGTCCTCGACGAGGCCGCGGTACAGCTCCAGGGCCTCCGCGCTGCGGTCGAGGCGGCCGAGGCTGATGCCGACCTCGTAGCGGGCGGCCAGGGTGTCGGGGTGGTCGGCGCCCAGCGCGCGGGCGCGGGCGTCGGCGACGGCGCGGTAGACGGCGAGCGCCTCCGGCCAGCGGCCGAGCTGGCCCAGCGCGTAGGCCACCTCGTACTGGCTGACCAGCGTGTCGGGGTGGTCGGCGCCGAGGACCGAGGCGCGGGCGGTGGCGACCTCGTGGACCAGCCGGTGGGCGTCCTCCAGCCGGCCGAGGCGGCTCAGGTTGTGGGCGAGGTTGTGACGACAGCGCAGGGTGTCGGGGTGGTCGGGGCCCATGGTGCGCTCGCGGGAGGCGAGGACGGCGGCGAACACCTCGTGGGCCTCGAAGTGCCGACCGAGCTGGCCCAGGACATAGGCCGTCTCCTGCCGGGCGGCGAGCGTGTCGGGATGGTCCGCGCCCAGGGTACGGGTCCGCCCCTCGGCGACCCGGGTGAACTCGCGCAGCGCGTCGTCGGTCCGGCCCGTCCTGCTCAGGGTGAGGCCGACCTCGTAACGGCTGCCGAGGGTGTCGGGGTGGTCGGGGCCGAGGACCCGCTCGCGTTCGGCGGCGACCGCCCGGTGCACCTCCCCCGCCTCCTGCCAGTGGCCGAGCCGGCCCAGGCGCAGACCGTCGTTGTGCCGGTGGGCGAGGGCGGCGAGCTGCTCGGGCTGCGCGGCGGGCCGGACGATGAGCGCGTGCGTCCCCGCTGCGTACGGCCCGGCCGCGTACATCCCCGCCGTGTACGTCCCGGCGGGCGCCCCCGCGACGGGCGGTCCGGTGAGGGCGCGCGGAGCGGGCGGTCCCATGAGCGCGCGCGGGCCCACCGGACCGGTCCAGCCGCCGGTCAGGCCCGCCGCCGGGTCGGGCGGGGTGGGCCGCAGCACGGACACGCCGACCGCCTTGTGACCGGTGGTCATGGACCGGGTCCAGGACGGCAGCAGCAGGTCGTCCGAGCGCAGCACCCCGAAACCCGGCCCCGCCGGCAGCGCGAGCCGGCCGCCGCCCGAGCGCGCGGCGGCGATACGGCGGCGCAGCTCGCCCGCGTCGGCGGGCCGGTCCTCGACGTCCTTGGCGAGCAGGTCGAGGACGATCCGGTCGAAGAACCCGGGCAGCTCGGGGCGGTGCGTGCTCGGCGGCTCGGGGATGGTGTCGCGGTGGCCGACCAGCACCGACCAGGCGTCCTCCAGATCGAACGGCGGGGCTCCGGTGGCGATCTCGTACAGCACACAGCCCAGCGAGTACAGATCGCTGCGGTGGTCGACGGACAGACCGCCGGAGATCTGCTCGGGCGACATGTAGTGCGGGGTGCCCATGGCGATGCCGGTGGTGGTGAGCCGTGAGGTGAACCCGATGTCGTGGCCGAGGCGCGCGATGCCGAAGTCGCAGATCTTCACCGTGCCGTCGTGGAGCCGCATGATGTTGGCGGGCTTCAGATCGCGGTGGACGATGCCCTGTTCATGGGTGTACGCGAGGGCCTCCGCGACCTGCGCGGCGATATCGACGACATCGGGCACCGGCAGCGGGCGCTGGCCGATCCGGCCGTCGGGTCCCGGGCCCGCGTCCGGGTCCTCCAGCAGCTGGCTGAGGTTGCGTCCGTCGAGCAGCTCCATGACGAGATAGAGCAGCCCGTCGTACTCGCCGAAGTCGTGGACGACGGTGACACCCCGGTGTTGGAGGGCGGCCGCGACCCGCGCCTCGCGGCGGAACCGCTCGCGCATGATCCGGGTGAAGGAGAGGTCCTGCTGCGGGCCCACCGGTTTGAGGCATTTGACCGCGACCTGCCGGCCGAGGGATTCGTCGCGGGCCCGCCAGACTTCGCCCATCCCGCCGCGCCCGACCAGATCGAGCAGCCGGTAGCGGCCTTGGATCAGCCTGGTGTCCGCCATCGCCCGCTGTCGCCCCCGTCACCTCGCTGCGCCCTCCCCGGCCCGTCCAGTATGGCCGCCCCGCCGGGGAGTGTGTACGGGGAGGGACGGGTGTCGGGCCCGAGTCGTGCCATCGCCCGCTTGATATGTTTCGGCGGAAGCTGCCAGCGGACCCCGGAGGGGATGCGGCGCAGCACCTTGCCGACGGCGGTGAACCGCCGCGTCACGGTGTCGGGCGCGGGCGCGGACCGGCCGTACAGCTCGTGGGCGTAGCCCGGCAGCGACGCGTAGGCGAGCGCGGCGGCCCGCCCCCACAGCAGGGCGCGGGCCGGCACGAGCGGGGCGGGCACCGGTGGCCTGCGCAGGAACGCCTCGATGTCCCGGGCCTCGGGGCCACAGGCCAGCTCGGCCCGACCCGGGTGAAGTAGGCGGCCAGCTCCGCGGCGGTGGCGGGGGTCCGCGCCGGGTCGAGGCCGACCAGCCGGGCGCTCTCGCGGTGTTCGGTCACATAGCGGTCGGCCTGGGCGTCGCTCATCGGGATGCCGGACCGGCGCAGGACGTGGAGGTACGAGTCGACCTCGGCGCAGTGCACCCGGAGCAGCAGCGCGGGTTCGCCGACGGCGTAGCGCTCGCCGGTCACGGGGTCGGTGGCGCCGAGCCGACGGTGTATGCCCCGGACCCGGGCGCCGGCCCGTTCGGCGGCCTCGGTGGTGCCGTAGGTGAGGGTGCCCACGAATCCGGCCGTACGGCGCAGCCGCCCCCAGGTGTCGGCGCGGACGTCGCTGTTCTGGGTCACCCCGCGCAGGGTGCGGGGGTGCAGCGCCCGGAGATAGAGGCCACGGATGCCCGCGATCCACATCATGGGGTCGCTGTGCAGCTGCCAGGTCACCGAATCGGGCCCGAAGAGCCCGGGGTCGGGGGCGGTGCCGCTGTCGCTCATGGGCACAGGCCAACCGGGGCCGTGGCGCGCCCGGCGCGCGAACCCAGGCCGGGCGGCGGACGATGGATACATGCTGCTGGCACCGCTCGCCCATGTCTCCCGGGAGGTCGCCGCGACGTCCGCGCGGTCCCGGAAGGTCTCCCTGCTGGCCGGGCTCTTCCGTACCGCCGGTCCCGAGGATGTTCCGGTGGTCATCCCCTATCTGGCCGGGCGGCTGCCGCAGGGGCGGATCGGGGTGGGCTGGAACGCGCTGAAGGACCCGCCCCCGGCGGCGGACCGGTCCACGCTGACCGTGCACCGGGTCGACGACACGTTCACCGCGCTCGCGGCCGTCGCGGGCCCCGGGGCGCTGAAGGAGCGCAGACGGCTGGTGCGGGAGCTGCTGGGCGCGGCGACCGAGGAGGAGCAGCGGTTCCTGGTGGGGCTGATCTCGGGCGAGGTGCGCCAGGGCGCGCTGGACGCGGTGGCCGTGGAGGCGCTGGCCGAGACCTCGGGGGCGCGCGCGGACGCGGTGCGCCGGGCGGTGATGCTGGCGGGCTCGTTGCAGCGGGTGGCGGAGCGGCTGCTGGCCGTGGGGCCGCCGGTGCTGGAGGAGTTCCTGCTGACGGTGGGGCGGCCCGTACAGCCGATGCTCGCGCAGAGCGCGACGGATGTCGCGGAGGCGATCGAACGGCTCGGGGCGTGCGCCGTGGAGGAGAAGCTCGACGGTATCCGGGTGCAGGTGCATCGGGAGGGGACGGAGGTACGGGTCTTCACGCGCGCGCTCGACGACATCACGGAGCGGCTGCCGGAGGTGGTGGCCGCCGCGCGCGGGCTGGACGGTGACCTGTTCGTCCTGGACGGGGAGGTCGTCGCGCTGGACGTGGCGGGCCGGCCGCGTCCGTTCCAGGAGACCGCGGGCCGGGTCGGGTCGCACGCCCCGGGGAAGGACGCGGTGCCGCTGTCGGCCGTCTTCTTCGACATCCTCGCGGTCGGCGGCGAGGATCTGCTCGATCTGCCGTGCGCGGACCGGCACGAGGCGCTGGCGCGGCTGGTGCCCGAGCCGATGCGGGTGCGGCGGATCGTCGTCACGGACGGGGAGTCCGCGGCCGCCGAGGCGTTCTGGCGCGCCGCGCTGGACCGGGGGCACGAGGGGGTGGTGGTCAAGGCGCTCGACACGCCGTACAGCGCGGGCCGCCGGGGTGCGGGCTGGCTGAAGGTCAAGCCGGTGCACACGCTGGACCTGGTGGTGCTGGCCGCCGAGTGGGGGCACGGCAGGCGTACCGGCCTGCTCTCGAACCTGCATCTGGGCGCGCGGCGGGACGACGGCTCGTTCGCGATGCTCGGGAAGACCTTCAAGGGGCTGACGGACGCGACGCTGGAGTGGCAGACGGAGCGGCTGCGGGAGCTGGCGGTACGGGACGACGGCTTCACCGTGACCGTACGGCCCGAGCTGGTGGTGGAGATCGCCTACGACGGGCTCCAGCGGTCGTCCCGCTACCCGGCGGGGGTGACGCTGCGCTTCGCCCGGGTGGTGCGTTACCGGGAGGAGAAGCGGGCCGAGGAGGCGGACACGGTCGCGGCGGTGCTGGCGGCGCACGGCAGGGGCGGCCGGGAGGAGGGGGAGCGGGGCTGAGGGGCGCCGCTCGTTCGTCAACGTAGGAACACGGTTCGTCAACGTAAGACCACGAGAGAACGGGCGCGCGGAAACGGTGCCGCCCGCCTGGTTCGCGGCGGGGCGGCACCGTTTCCGCGGTCCCGGGGTACGGGTGCGCTACGGCAGCTGCTCCTCGATGGCGGCGCGGCCCCTCTCGGCCAGTCGCCGCCGGGCCCAGTCCATGCTCTGTGGGGTGACGTCACGGCCGGAGGCCAGCACCAGGTCCTCGGCCGTCACCCCGTCGTAGGCGCCGGTGTGCAGCAGCCGGTCGGGGGTCACGCCCTCGTGGTCCGGCCGTGCAGCGGGCTCTGCGTTCATGCCGCCTCCTCGTTCGTCCGTGTCGCCATTCTCATGCCCCGGGGCCCCGGCCGCATTCCGGAGAACGGGCCTACAGCGGGCCCGGTGCCGGGCGGGGCCGGGCGGTGGACTGGCGGCCCAGGAGTTCGGCGAGGCCCCGACGGGTGGCGGCCAGGACGACCCGGTCGCGGGGGTGCAGCACATAGCCGGGGTGCAGGTCCCAGACGAGCCCGTCCGGGCGGCGGGACGCGTGGTCCTGCCGGGTGTCCGACAGATCGGGGCGCCGCTCCCCCGGGTCCGCGGTGTCCAGCGCGATGATCCGCCAGGCGCCGGGCCGGAACACCTCCGCGACCGTCCGCCCCTCCAGCCGGGGGTGGCCCGCCACATCGATGACGGCGACCAGCAGGACCTTGCGCTCGACCGGGATCGCGCCGAGGATCTGGCGCCCCATCATGGCGATGGCGAAGGCCGGCGCGGCCAGGGTCGACACGCTGCGGCTGCGGGTGAGCGCCTCGGGGTGGGCGGCGCGCAGGGTGCGGTAGACGGCGGTGGCGAAGTCGTCGTCGTACAGCCGCAGCGCCACCCGCAGATCGGGGGCGACGGAGCGCGCGTACAGCGTGGCCTCCAGGTTGGTGGTGTCGACGCTGGTGAGGGCGAGCAGGGCGCCGGCCCGTTCGATCTTGGCGGCCTCCAGCACGCCCTCCTGGGTCACGTCGCCGAGGACGACCGGTACGCGCAGGCTGCGCGCGAGCGCGATGCCCCGCGCCTCGGGGTCCTCCTCGACGCACACGACGGGGATGGACAGTTCGCGGAGCCGGACCAGGACCCGGGTACCGATCTTGCCGAGTCCGAGCAGGACGACATGGCCGGAGAGGCCGCGCGGCGGGCGGCGCAGCGCGGAGGCGGCGCGGAAGGTGCCGAGTGCCTCCAGGACGGCCGCGAGCAGTACGGGCAGGAGCAGCAGCCCCGTGATCATGGCGAGGAGCTGGAGGATCTGGCGTCCGGCGCGTGCTCCCTCGGCGGCCTCGCCGATGGCGAAGAGGTCGAGCAGGGTGAGGTAGGTGGCGCGTACCGGTCCGGCGTCGGTGACGATCATGGAGGCGACGGCCAGCGCGCACACGGCGGCCAGGATGCCCGCGAACGACCAGCGCAGCCTCCGGGAGAAGAGCGAGGCCAGCGGGGCGCCCCGGGCCGAGAGCCGGCGCGTCGGCAGGTCGGGACCCGCGTGGGAGACCGCTTCCAGGACCACGGTGCCGCGTCCGGTGGCGGCGGCGGCGCTCGCGTCGTCGGGCAGCAGCCGCGGTCCCTCCTGCCCGCTGTTGTCGGAGCCCTCGGCGCCCGCCGGGTCCTGGGAGGTGGCGGAGAGCAGCGCGAGGGTGCACAGGCCGGGGTCGGCGACCTCGCCGGGTCCCGGCGGGTTGCGTTCGACGGCCCGCAGCAGCAGGCCGTCCGCCCTGACCACCTTGCTGGTGCCCGCGACGGCGGTGGCGGCCAGTGCGGGGGCGGCCGTGTCGGCGTCGGAGAGGACGGTGGTGGTGGCGTCGAGGGCGGCGCGGTCGAGGCCGGGGAGGGCGACTGCCGCCGCCTGGTCGAGCAGCTCCTCCAGGTGCTGGCCGAGCTTGCGGTTGTAGAGCCGGATGACCAGCCGCAGCTGGGGGTTGAGCCGGCGGGCGGCGAGCGCGGCCCGGATATTGGTCTCGTCGTCGTCGTGGACGAGGGCGAGTGCGGCGGCCTCCGTCACCCCGGCGTCCACGAGCACGTCCTCGTCGAGCTCGGCCGTCTCCAGGACCCGTGGCCCGTCCGCTCGCCCGCCCGGGTCCCCGACCGGATCGGGGAGCGTCGCGGCCGTACGGGCCATGGCGGCCGACATCCGGCCGAAGAAGGCGGTGGCCCTGCCGAGACCGGCGACCGGGGTGGGCGGCCGGCGGGCCGCGCGTACGGGCGGGACGACCAGCATGACCTGTTCGCCGTAGACGTCGCGCAGCTCGCCCGCCAGCCGGTGGGCCAGCGTGTCATCGCCGCAGACGATCATGTGGCCTGCGGGAAAGCCGCGTTGTACCTGGTGAGGAAGTGTGGACACGACAACAGTGTTACGGAAGGGGCGGGCGGAAGCGATAGGCCACCCGGCCCGCACCAGGTGCCACGGAAATCGGACAGGGCGTCAACCGCCGCCGCCGGAACGGGATCCGCCGCGCCATCGGGGGCCGGGCCGGCAGCGGAAAGCCCTCCGGTCGGCGCGGGTGCCGGCCGGAGGGCTTGGGGGGTCAGCGCTTGACGGCCCGCAGGATGACGAACTTCGGATCGCTCGTCACGGTCTCGCAGTTGCCGAAGAGCCGCCGCAGCTTGACGTGGTACCCGAGGTGCCGGTTGCCGACGACCCACAGCTCGCCGCCGGTCCGCAGCGCCGCGCGCGACCCGGTGAACATGCGCCACGCCGTCGCGTCGGTCGTCGCCTGGTGGGTGTGGAACGGCGGATTGTTCAGTACGAGGTCGACCGTGCCCGCGGCGACCTCCGTCAGGCTGTCGCCGAGGACGAACTCCGCCGCCGTGTCCGTGTCGATGTTCTTGCGGAAGGTGGCCTCGGCCGAGGCCACCGCCGAGAACGACTCGTCGATGAAGGTCACCCTGGCCGCCGGGTTGTCCAGCGCCACCGCCGTACCGACGACCCCGTTGCCGCAGCCGAGGTCGACCACGTGCTCGGCGCCCCGGCTCCGCGGCAGATGCCTGAGCAGGAACCGCGTACCGATGTCGAGCCGCTCCGCGCAGAAGATCCCCGCGTGGTTGACGACGGTACGTCCCGACATGGAACCGATCCCGTCGGGCAGCGCGTAGCTGTGCGGCCAGGGGCCGGCCGTCCTGGTCCGTCCGGCGGCGGGCCTGCAGAAGATCAGCCGGGCCTTCCTGACCGCGAGCGAGGTGGTGGTCGGGCCGAGGATCTGCTCGAACAGTTTCAGGGTCGAGGTGTGGATCTCGGTGACCCGCCCGGTGGCGATGACGACGGTCTCCGGACGGATCGCCGGGGCCAGCCGGTGCAGCTGGTCCTCCAGCAGCGCGAGGCTCCGGGGGACGCGGATCAGCAGGACGTCGACGCGCTCCGGCGGGGTGTCCCGGGCGGAGAGCAGCCGTACGGCGCCGGGGTCCGCGCCGGAGCGGCGGAGATTGGCGCGGGTCGCCTGCTGGGTCAGATACGAGTCGGTGATCTGTGTCAGGGGGGCGCCGCCGAGCTGTCCGAGCCTGCGGGCCGCCACCGCCGTGGTCAGCGCGCCCCACCGGTCGCCCACGACGACGACGGTGCCCGACAGGTCGACGGGCTCCGCGTCGATTCCTCCGAGGTGCCGCAGCAGGTAGTCGTCGGCGGCGTCCCACGCGCGCAGCGTCTCGCGGGGATGCTCGGGGAATCGGGTGAGGCCGAAGTCGCCCCAGGGTGTCGTCAAACGGTTCATCGTGTACTCAGGCTAACCGCCCCGGCGCCCGGCGGACGCCGCGATGCCTGCTCAGGGTGGTGATCCGGCGTCCGGCCGCGCCTCCCTGCGGGCCCGTTCGAGCGCCTCGCGGGCCTGGCCGACGGTGAGGACGGCGGCGAATTCCGTACGGGCGATCTCCAGGACCACGTCGGCGTCGGCCGGGGGGTGCGGATGGTCGCGCAGCGCGATGTCCGCGGCGGCCCGCGCCAGCAGATCGTCGTCCGGGGACGCCCCGGGCCGGGACATGGTCCGCAGGACCTGGTGCCAGAGTCCGGTCATCGCGTCATTCCCCTTCGTCTCCGTCCGCCTCGTCCGCCTCGTCCGCTCCGTCCGCCTCGTCCACTCCGTCCGCTCCGTCCACTCCGTCCGCTCCGTCGGTCCGGCCCGCCGCGGACGCTTTACCGGCGGGGGCGCCGGAGTCCTCCGGGGCGACGCCGAAGACCGCGAGGATGTGGTGGATCACCTCGTCGGCGAGTGCCTGCCGGGAGAACGAGGTGCTGTTACGGGACCAGTGGGCCACCAGTTCGTTGGTGGCCCCGATGAGGCCGACCATGGCGAGGGTGTGGTCGCGCGGCGCGGCCTCGCCCCGCGCCACCGCCCGCTCGGCCTCGCCCGCCAGGAAGTCGCTCCACAGGCTGCGCCAGAGCAACCGGTGCTCCTCCACCGCGCGCCCGGCGCCGATGACCTCGACGAAGGCCAGCCGGGTCCCCGCGGGATCGACGGTGACCGCCTCCACATAGGCGTGGGCGAGGGCGCCGATCCGGGCGCGGGCGCCGGCGGACTCCAGCGCGGGATCGCTGAGCACCGTCAGCGCCGCTTCCATCCCGGCGCGCGCGACATCGTTGTGGAGGGCGATCAGCAGGGCCTCCCGGCCATCGAACTCCTCGTAGAAGGCGCGGATGGAGACCCGGGCGGTGGCGCAGATCCGCTCGATGGAGGTGGCCGGATAGCCCCGGGTGGTGAACAGCTCGGTGGCGGTGGCGAGCAGCCGCTCCCGACGCTGTGCCCTGCGGTCCTGGCCGGTGGATGCCTGCGGGACGGCCGTGCGGGTCGTCGGCGTGTCTGCGGTTTTACGGCCCGGATCCATTCGGCCTCCCGGAATCGCCCTGTGAACGCGCGGTGTTGTCACTGGTGAGGGCGCTTATCGAGGATGCCACGCGGAACCGGCCGACACGCCCCGTTCCCCAAATGCCTTCCCGGCTCCCGGCTTCCCGTCTTCCTCACCTCTTCCTCGCCTCTTCCCCGGTTTCCCGGTGGCTTCTTCCCCCGGTTTCCCGGTGAATAGCTCCCCGTCGGGGAGGATGATCGTACTGGCGACTCGACTCCGTACAGCGAAGGACCTTCCATGACCGTTCGTCCGCCCCTGCCGCCCTTCACGCTCGACACCGCGCGGCAGAAGGTCCAGGCCGCCGAGGACGCGTGGAACACCCGCGATCCGCTGAAGGTCTCGCTCGCCTACACCCGCGATTCGCGCTGGCGCAATCGCGACACCTTCGTCACCGGCCGGGACGCCATCGTCGAGTTGCTCACCCGCAAGTGGGAACGCGAGCGGGGGTACGCGCTGCGCAAGGAGCTGTGGGCCTTCGACGACGACCGCATCGCGGTGCGTTTCCAGTACGAGAGCCATGACCCGGCCGGGCAGTGGTGGCGTTCGTACGGCAACGAGCTGTGGGAATTCGACGAGCACGGTCTGATGGCCCGTCGTGAGGCCAGCATCAACGATGTCCCCATCGAGGAGGCCGAACGCCGGATCCTCGGCCCACGCCCCTTCTCGGAACACGGGGTTCCGTTCCCCCTCGCGTGAACCACCGCGATCCACCGCCGGAACCGATGGAGGGCTTTGATGGGCGACCTGGTGACCGAGCGGCTCCTGCTGCATCCGCTGACCGTGCGGGAGGCCGAGCGGGTGACGGCCGGTGAGCCCGGCGCCGGGGACCGGTGGGCGCCCGGCTATCCCACGGAGGGGGACATCGTGGGGACCAGACGGTTTCTGACCACCTGTTCGATCACCGGGGATCCGCGGCCGTTCGGCCCGTACGAGATCCGCCGCCGCGAGGACGGCTGTGCGATCGGCGGCCTCGGCTTCCACGGCCCGCCGGACGACGATCTCGGGGTCACGATCGGCTACGGCCTGATCCCCTCGGCGTACGGCAGGGGCTACGCCTCCGAGGCGCTCCGCGCGCTGCTGCGCTTCGCCCGGGAGCACGGTGTCGCCTCGGTACGGGGCGACACGGACCAGGACAACACCGCGTCCCAGCGGGTGATGACGGCCGTGGGCATGCGGCTCGTCGCCGAGCACGAGCGGCTGAGGTACTACCGGATCGAGTGGAGCGACGACGACGGTACGGCGGACCCCGTCCCCCGGAGCTGAGTCCGCCCGCCCCCGCTCCCGCTCCGGACAGCCGGCGGGCCGGTCCGTCGGCCCGCCGCTGTCCGTACCGCGTCGCTCCTGCCGCCCGCGCCTAGCCCCGGCGCGGGGTGGGGGTACGGCGACGGGTCGGCGGCCGGTCGAAAAGGCTCTCCATCGTGGGCTCGTCCTCCCCTTCGCCCTCGGCCGGCGGCGGCAGTTCGACGGTGTAGCGGGGTTCGAGGAAGATGCCGTGGTGCTGCGGACGCGCGGTGGGCGCGTCCGCCGCGGTCTGTCCCCGCGTCGGATCCTGGCGGGAAGATGAGGAAGGCATGCACAACCGTTCGGAGAGTCGAGCGGCCGCGCGGCCCGAATGCCGATCGACCCGCTGCAAAGGTGTTTACCTCATCATTCCCCGTCCTGCACAACCCTGGGCGGCCGGACCCCCGCGCGGCATGCCCGCCGCACCACCCGGCGGGGGCGCCACTCGCCCACACGGCCCTGCCGGAACGGCCCGCGCGGTCCGATCGGGCCGCGCGCGGGAAGGGACGTTCCGTGCGTGATGTCCCCGAGTCGGTCAGGGCCCCGGTGGCCGAGCTGGTACGGCGTGGCCGGGCGCCCGCCGCCGTACAGGCGCTGCGCGCGACCGCCGCCGCGACCATCTCCTACGTGGTCGCGCTCCGGCTGAGCAGCGCGGCCGAGCCGCTCACCGCGCCACTGACCGCGCTGCTCGTCGTACAGGTCACTCTCTTCTCCACCCTCACCACCGGCATCCGCAGGGTGAACGCCGTGGTCACGGGGGTGTTGATGGCCAGCGCCTTCAGTGTGCTGGTCGGGCTGACCTGGTGGAGCCTGGGGCTGATCATCCTGGCCTCGCTGGTCGTCGGCCGTCTCGTCCGGGCGGGTGAGTTCGTGGCCGAGGTCGCGATCAGCGCGATGCTCGTCCTCGGGGTGACCCAGGTGGCGTCCACCGCCTGGGACCGGGTGCTGGAGACCCTGATCGGCGCGGTGGTGGGGCTGCTGTTCAACTTCCTGCTCGCGCCGCCCGTATGGGTCGGCACCGCGGGCCGGTCCGTCGAGGACCTCGCGCGCCGGATGCGTCAGCTGCTGCTGCGGATGGGGGAAGGGCTGACCGACCCCATCCCGGTGGAGCGCGCGGCCTCGCGGCTGCACGAGGCGCGCCGGCTCGACGACGACATCGGCGAGGTGGACGCGGCGCTGCGGCAGGCGGAGGACAGCGTCCGGTTCAACCCCCGGGTGAAGGAGGGGCCGCTGCACCGGGTGGTGCTGCGGACGGGGCTGGACACCCTGGAGATCTGCACGGTGGTGCTGCGGGTGCTCGCGCGGACCCTCACCGATCTGGCGAAGGAGCGTACGGGGGAGCCGCTGTTCACCCCGGAGCTGGGAACCGCGCTGGAGGATCTGCTCGCGCGGGTCGCCGATGCCGTCGTGAGTTTCGCGGTGCTGGTGGCCGCCGAGGTGAGCAGCAACGCGGAGACGGCGGAGAGGCGACTGGCCGAGGATCTGGCGGCGGCGCTCGTGAGCCGGGACCGGCTGGCGGGGCTGCTGTTGGAGGGGGTACGGCGCCATCCCCGCCAGTGGCAGCTGCACGGCGCGCTGCTGGCGGAGATCGACCGGATTCTCGACGAGCTGGACATGGAGCGCCGCGCCGGAAGGCTGCTGGAGGAACTCGACCGCGCCGCCCGCGAACAGCGCGAGCGCCACCCCCGGACGGCCGCGTTCCGGCAGTGGGCGCGGCGGGCGCTGCCGCGTCGGCAGCGGCGGTGAGCGGCGGCGCGTACCGGCCAACTCGCTGGCCGGAAGCGCTTGTTCCGGGGCCGGAGAGAGAGTTGAGACCCATTGTTGATGAAATCTTTACCTGAGATCGGACGGCCGGTCGCATATTCCGGCGAAGAAGCGGACGCTCAGCGACTTATCCCCCGTCACCACAGGCCCCATCAGCGGGAACGGCGTGATCGCGCCATCGGACGCGAAGCGACCGGGACCGCCGCTTTCGCCCTCTTCGCGAAGAGGGCGAACCGTCGCCCGCCGCCCGCGCGGTCCCACCCGGCGTACGGAGAGCGCGAGTTGGACGGCCCGGGTACAAGGCGGCGCGCCGATGGCGATACTGTGCGCGCGCGCCGCCATCGTGGGCGGCGCGTTACCCCGGAGGATTTTTCGTGACCCAATTCAGCAGATCGTGGCGGCGCAGAGGCGCGCTCATAACGATCGCGACGGCGGGTGCGCTCACCGTCGGCCTGTCGGCCGCTCCGGCCTTCGCCCACACGCCCACCTGGTCGGTGACGTGTGACGAGGTCAGTCTCGACCTGACCCGTTACGGCTACAGCGACCAGAACACGGTGACGGTCACCGTGGACGGCAAGGACCTCCTGCCGACCGAGAACTTCAGGAACAACTTCAAGAAGACTCTCGACCTGCCGGAGCACAACACCGAGCTGACCGTCCGCCTCATCCTGAAGGCGGCCGACGGCGACCGCTTCTCGAAGGACGAGACCAAGACCGCTCCCGTCTGCGAGGGCACCCCGCCCCCGGCGGAGGAGACGACTCCCCCGCCTGCCGAGGAGACGACTCCGCCGCCCGCGGAGGAGACCACTCCCCCCGCCGAGGAGACCACCCCTCCGGCCGAGGAGACCACGCCTCCCACCTCCGGGGAGAGCACGCCGCCCGCCGAGGAGACCACGCCGCCCGCCCCCAAGGACGACGAGAGCACCGAGCCTCCGGCCCCCTCGGACCAGCCGAGTTCGCCCGGCGACCTGGCCGAGACCGGTTCCTCCAGCGCCACTCCGATGATCGCCGGAGCCGCCGCTGTCGTCCTGGTCGCCGGAGCCGGCATCATGTGGGCCGCGCGCAAGCGCCGCTCCGTCCAGAACTGAACGACCGTTCCCCGCACCACCCCGCCGCCACGACCGGAACAGCCGTGACCAGGCTCGCCCACCACGTCCCGTCCGCCGCGCCACGCCGTCCGCCTGTCGGGAGCGGGGCACGCGGCGGCGCCCCTCCGGTCGGGGCCGGCCCCGACGACCCGCGCGACACCCGGTACGGCCGGTAGTACCCCGGCCCCGCCCCTCGTCCGCGCTCCTCGGCCGTGTGAGGCCCCGCAGCCACCGTCTGCGGGGCCTCATCACGTTCCGGCGAGATGCATCGGCACCCTTCGCACCGGACAATGAGGGTGATTCCGTCCGGCCGCCGACACGCTGGGGGTGCCCATGGATCCGGTGGAGGCACTCGACAGGATCGCCTTCCTGCTGGAGCGCTCACGGGCCGAGACCTATCGGGTACGGGCCTTTCGCACCGCCTCCGAGGCCGTGGCGGGCCTGGCGCCCGACGAGGTCGTACGGCGCGCCCGCGCGGGCACCCTCGGCCGGGTGCGCGGGATCGGCCCGAGGACTTCACAGGTGGTGGAGGCCGTGGTGGCGGGCTCCGTACCGGAGTATCTGGAGCGGCTGGAGCGGACGGCGGCCGAGCCGCTCGCCGAGCGGGGGCACGCGCTGCGCCGGGCGCTGCGCGGCGACTGCCATCTGCACTCCGACTGGTCGGACGGCGGCAGTCCGATCGAGATGATGGGCCGGACCGCGGCCGCGCTCGGGCACGAATGGGCGGTGCTGACCGACCACTCCCCCCGGCTCACCGTGGCCCGCGGGCTGACGGCGGAGCGGCTGCGCGAGCAGCTCGACGTGGTCGCGGAACTCAACACGCGGTGGGCGCCGTTCCAGCTGCTCACCGGGATCGAGTGCGACATCCTGCCGGACGGGACGCTGGACCAGGACCCCGCGCTGCTCGACCGGCTCGATCTGGTGGTGGCGTCCGTCCACTCGAAGTTGCGGATGGACGCCCGCGCCATGACCCGCCGGATGATCGCCGCCGTACGCGACCCGCTGACCGATGTCCTCGGGCACTGCACCGGACGGCTGGTGACCGCGCGCCGGGACACCGGGCGGGGGCGGCGGAGCGCTGGTACGGACGGCACCCGGCCCGAGTCGGAGTTCGACGCGGCCGCGGTGTTCGACGCCTGCGCCGAATCCGGTACGGCCGTGGAGATCAACAGCAGGCCCGAACGCCTCGACCCGCCGCGCCGGCTGCTGCGGCTGGCGGTGGCCGCCGAGGTCTTCTTCGCCGTCGACACCGACGCCCACGCGCCCGGTCAGCTCGACTGGCAGCTCCTGGGCTGCGCACGGGCCGAGGAGTGCGAGGTCCCGGCCGGGCGGGTCGTCAATACCTGGACGGCGGAGCAGCTGCGGGAGTGGACCCGGACCCGGCAGGCGCCGGACGCGAGCTGAGACCGTCGTACAGAAGCGCGGGTCACAGGCTCCAGGACAGCGTGCCGTCCGCGCCCACGAGGACGGCGAGGACGACCAGATCGGCCGCTCCGAGGAACAGCCCCAGCAGGGCGCGCCCCCGGCGCGCGGTCCCGCGCCACAGGGCGAGGGCCGCCAGCACCAGGGCCAGGGGGCCCAGCAGGAGGTTCATCACGAGCAGGCCGAGGAGCCCGAGAACGAAGGAGGCGACGGCCATGCCGTCGGCGTCCCGGGCGGGAGCGGATACGCGCGCGGACAGGGAGGCGGGAGCGGTGAGCGGCACGGGGTGCGGACTCCTTTCCGGCGGGGAGGTCAGCGGCGCCGGGCACGCGCCCGGCGCTCCCGGGCGGCGAACACGAGCAGCCAGCAGCCGATGAGGGTGGCGGCGATCAGGCTGACGGGGGCCGGGACCTGCGCCACCGTGCCCAGCAGCACGCCCATCAGCAGCAGGGCGGCGACGAGGAAGACCATCGGACGCGCCTCCTTGCGGGTCGTACGGAAACGATTTCGCGAGAACGGTTGTGCACTGAATCCGCAGCCGCAGTCTACGGTTCCGCACACCGGCGAACAGTTGTTTACTGAATGGCATGAGTCACACCCGGGGAATCCGTCAGGCGCAGAAACAGAAGACCCGTCGGGCCCTGCTGGACGCGGCCCTGCGCCTCCTGGCCGACCAGGGCCTCAGCAGCCTCGGGCTCCGCGAGGTGACCCGCGCCGTGGGCGTGACACCGACCGCCTTCTACCGGCACTTCCGGGACACCGCCGACCTCGGGACCGCCCTGGTCGAGGAGGCGCTCGGCAGCCTGCACGGCATGATCGGCGGCACGTTCGAAGAGGCGGCCGACAGCGACGAACGCATCGACCGCGCCGTCGAGGTGATACGGCGCCAGGTCCGCGCGTACCCCGCCCATGTCCGGTTCGTCTCGCGGGAGCGGCACGGCGGGGTACGGCAGGTACGGGAGGCCATCGCCGCCCAGCTGCGCCGCTTCTCCACCGAGGTGGCGACGGCGCTCGGCGCCCAGCCCGCGTCGGCGGGCTGGAGCGGGGACGATCTGCGGATGCTGGCCGATGTCTATGTCGACCACCTGGTGATGACCGCGTCGGCGTTCCTCGACGCCGCCGAGGAGGGGCCGGACGCCGAGGAGCGCGTGGCGTTCACGGCCCGCCGCCAGCTGCGGCTGATCGCCCTCGGCCGCCGTCACTGGCTCGACTGACGCCCGGCCGCTCTCAGCCATACGCCGGCGGCAGCCGCAGATGCGCCAGGTCCTCGGGGACCGGTCCTTCGGGGCGCAGCAGCGGCGCCGCCTCGCCGTCGGCCGCCGTGGCGGGCGCGTCGGTGAGCCGGAAGCGCTCGCGCAGCCGGGTGTAGAAGTCGGTGGGCCCCATCCTGACCAGGCGCAGCCGGTGCCTGGCCCCGTACACCGCGACCCAGTCGCCGGGCTCCAGCACCCCGCGCAGCTGGCCGTCGACGCTGAGCGCGACCTCCCCGGAGTGGGTCAGGACCCGGAGCGCGACCGGCTCGTCGGGGGCTGCCACGACCGTACGGTCGAAGGTCATGTGGGGGGCCACCGGGGTGAAGACCACGGCGTCCATGTGCGGGGAGAGGACGGGTCCGCCGGCCGCGAAGCTGTAGGCGGTGGAGCCGGTCGGGGTGGCGACGATGAGCGCGTCCGCCGAGTACGCCGCGAGCAGCCGTCCCGCGACATAGACCCCCAGATTGACCTGGTGGTCCCGGGCGAGCTTCTCCAGTACGACATCGTTGACGGCGGTGACATCGAGCGCCACGCCCCAGTCCGCTCCGGCGGCGGCGCCCGGCAGGACATGGGGCGGCGGCAGGACCGGTCCCCGGCCGTGGCTCAGCAGGGGCTCCACCCCGGGAGGCAGGGTCGGCGGCCTGGACGCCCGCATGGTCAGGGTCATGCGCTCCTCGATGGTGGCGCGGCCCTCGTCGACGGTGTCCAGCGCCCGGGTGACCTCCCCGGCGGGGACCTCGGTCAGGAAGCCCACCCGCCCCAGGTCGACCCCGAGCACGGCGGCGGCGCTCTTGGCGGCGATCCGGGCCCCGCGCAGAAACGTCCCGTCGCCGCCGAGGGTGACGACGAGGTCGGGGTTGCCCGCCGCCGATGCCTCCTCCTGTCCGCCGTGCCGGGGCGTGTGCCCCTCCCAGACATCGATCTCCGTGCAGGGAACGCCGTGCGCGTCGCACCAGCCACGCACCGCGCGGGCCGCCTCGACAGCGGCGGGGCGGCCCCGGTGCACCACCAGACCGATACGTCTCACCGTCATGATCACGCTCCGTGCGACAAGGACCGGACGGGGACCGGCGCGGTGCTCGAGCCGGCCTGCTCAAGCACTGCCAGGATGACCGGGAAAGGCATCCGGCCGCACTCCCACCGCCGTGCCCACCCCGCTTCCTGTTCACTCGAATGGCGGATACTCGCGGCGCGGCGCCGACCTGCGTGAAGGCGGTTCGGGCAGGGGTTCGCGGCACTGCCGGGACGGTGTGGGGGCATCTCTTCCGGTTGCCCCCGGACCCGTACGGATGCGCGATGGGATGGTGCGCGCCTGACCGTGAGGGGCCTGATCCCGCAGACGCGCTTCCCCCACGCGAGGAGTGATCGCTGATGTCAGCCGATGGCGTGTTCGACAACCCCAGCAGTCTGAACGGCAGAAGCGTGTACGACCAGGACGGCGACAAGATAGGCAACGTCGGAGAGGTCTATGTGGGCGACCGCTCGGGCCGCCCCGAGTGGGTCACCGTGAAGACCGGCCTGTTCGGCATGAAGGAAAGCCTCGTACCGCTCACCGGAGCCCGTCGCGCCGGCGAGGACATCCATGTCCCGTACGCCAAGGAGACCGTCAAGGAAGCACCGCGCCTGGACGCCGACGAGCATCTCGACCCGGGCCAGGAGAAGCAGCTCTACCACCACTACGGACTGACCGCTGCGGGCGGGATCGCCGCCGCCGGCATGGGTACGGCGGCGGGCACCCGCACCGGCACGGCGGCCGGCACCGGGATGAGCACCGGCCGCGCCGCCGCCGCGCCCGAGGCGCGTACGGGACGGCCCATGGCCGGTGTCCGCGGCTCGATGCCCACCGAGGGCAAGGAGGGCTACGAGGAACTCATCCGGTCCGAGGAGCAGCTGCACATCACCACCGAGGAGCGCGAGGTCGGCCACGCCCGGCTGCGCAAGGTGGTCGTGACCGAGAACGTGACCACCTCCGTGCCGCTCAGCCACGAGGAGGTCCGCGTCGTCCACGAGGCGATCTCCCCGGAGGACCGGGCGAACATCCGCGGCTCCCGTATCGGTGAGGCGCAGACCGAGGTGACGCTCCACGCCGAGCAGCCGGTCATCAGCAAGGAGTCCGTGCCCGTCGAGCGTGTCCGCATGGAGCGCGAGAAGGTGACGGAGCAGAAGGAGGTCACCGCCGAGGTCCGCAAGGAGCAGATCGAGTACGACACCGACCAGACCCAGGGCAAGGGGTTCGGCGGCAAGCGCGGCCCCGGTCACTGACCCGGCCCGCACCACAGGCGCCCCCGCCCACCACGCGTGAATGTGTGGCCGGCGGGGGCCGCCTGTCATCAGCGGACGGTGAGGGTCCCCTTCATGAAGGGGTGGATGGAGCAGAGGTACGGGTAGTCACCGGCCTTGGCCGGTGCGGTGAAGGTGACCGTCGCGCCGGGGTCGACGGTGCCGGTGTCGAATGCCTTGCCGGCCGTGGCGGTCACGGTGTGCGCGACGCTGTCCTTGTTGGTCACGGTGACCTTCGTACCGGGGTCGACGGTGAGGCGCGCGGGCGTGAAGGTGAAGTTGTCGATGGTGACCAGGGCCTGTCCGGCCGGTGCGGAGGGGGACATGGGGGCCGAGGAGGCCGGGGCGGGCGGGGTGCCGGCCGAGCCGCCGCCGTCACCGCTGCCGGAACAGCCGGCGAGGGTGATCAGGCAGACGGCGACGAGAGCGGCGGCCCGGCGGACAGGACCGGTGCCGCGCGACGAGAGCCTCAAAGCGGGGCCGGATCAGTAGCTGGGCGTCGGGCTGGGGCTGAGACTCGGCGGCGGGGTGGTGACCGCCTTGCCGTCGGCACCGACGACGTACCACTTGGCGCCGTACGCCTTCACATCCTGGCCATGGGTCTCCCCGGCCTTGAGATCCTTCTTGAAGGTGTACAGCGGGTGGCCGTCGTAGGTGACCTGCTCGGTGCCGTCGGCGCGGGTGATCGTGGCGAGCCAGGACGCCTTGACCGGGCCGGTGCCCGCCTCCGGCTTGTGGTGGACGGTCAGCGGGACCCAGACCTTCGCGCAGTCGCCCGTACAGGCCGACGTGTACTTCTTGGTGGTCGGGTCGAGCTTGTCGGCGGCGAAGAGGTAGAGGGTCCGGTCCTTGTGGTTGACCAGGATCTCCCCGTACATCCCGACCATCTTCGCGGACACCTTGCCCGCGTCGGCGGCGGGCGAGGACGCGGCCATGGGCGGGGACATGCTCGGGGAGGCGGAGGCCGCCGCCAGGTCGGCGGACACGTCCTCCTTGGTCGCCGAGGACCCGCTGCCGCTGCCGCTGCATCCGGCGACCACGGCGGCGCCCAGCGCGGCCGCGGCCAGCGCGGAAACGGTCCTGGTGTTGATCCTCATGAAGACTCCTCAGCTCAGAGCAGCCGCCCCACGGGCAGCACGGCGCCCGCCCGATCGCGGCCGCAGACCCACTACACGACAGGGGCAGGGGCCGGACCAGCTGACAGGGCCGTACGACGTACCGGGGGTAGCGAGAACGGCGGTACGAACGGCGGCCGGGTGTCCGGGAGGGCGCGCCCGCGGTGGGCCGGCCGGGTGAGGTAGCCTCGTGGACAGCGAAGGGGAGTAGCCCCGCGAACCGGTCGTCGACACACTGGAACCCCCGGGTTCCCGGTGGCCGGGCCTGTCCTGGTGACGGGTGGGCGAGACCTTCGGTCAGGCATGAAACGTGTCCGCGGTCCCGCGGGCGCACCCTCGTGCCGGGCCGAGTGGTCCTCCCGGCGCCTGATGGTGCTTCGCGAAGATCCGGGTCCGGCCCCCAGAGAAAGCCACCCGGAATGTCTCTCGACCCCCTGGCGATCCTCACCGCCTTCGGTCTCATCTTCCTCGCCGAACTGCCCGACAAGACCATGTTCGCGTCGCTCGCCATGGGAACGCGGATGCGTCCGCTCTACGTCTGGTTCGGTACCTCGACCGCGTTCCTCGTCCATGTCGCCATCGCCGTCGGCGCGGGCGGTCTCCTCGGGCTGCTGCCCGACTGGATCGTCAAGCTGGTCTCCGCGCTCCTCTTCGCCTTCGGCGCCTTCATGCTGCTGCGCGGCGGGAGCGACGATACGGACGAGGAGACCCCGGCCAGGACCGTCACCGGCTTCTGGCCGGTCTACTCCACCGCCTTCATGGCCGTGTTCATCAGCGAGTGGGGCGATCTGACCCAGATCACCACCGCGAATCTCGCCGCGAGCAACGGTGCCTGGTCGACCGCCATCGGTTCGGCCGCCGCGCTGATGTCCGTCTCCGCGCTGGCCCTGCTCGCCGGGCGGTTCATCGCCACCCGGGTCCCGCTGAAGACGGTCCAGCGCATCGGCGGGCTGTGCATGCTGGGGCTGGCCGTCTGGACGGTGACCGAGATCTTCGTGTGACGGACAGACCCGTGGCCCACGCCGCGCGGGCGGGGGCCACGGGTGGGGGGGTACGGCGTCAGCCGGTGGCCGGAATGTGCTTCTTGAGTACGGTCAGGACGTCACGGGCCGCCGTGGGGCCGGTGTTCAGATAGAAGACGTCGTCGTCGACCGCGACCGCGGTCCCGCCCGCGACGGCGGAGAGCGTCGGCCAGAGCGGCGCCCGGGTCAGCGCGGTCGCCCCGGTGCCGGCGCCCTGGACCCCGTAGAAGATCCAGTCGGCGTCGGCCCGGTCCAGCCGCTCGTTGCTGATGTCCTCGGAGATGTCGTCGAACCGCTGGCTCCCGGGCCTGCCGAGTCCGGCGTCCTCGGCGATGCCGCCGGTGAACGAGGGCACCCCGAAGATCCGCAGCCGGTCGCCGTTCAGCCGCAGGAACGACACGGTGACCGGCTTGTCGACCGTCCTGCCCCACGCGGCCGCGTCGGCGTGGAAGCCGTCGAGGATCTTTTGCGCCCGCGCGGTCCTGCCCAGGGCGTCCGCGACGAGCAGGAAGTCCTGCTTCCAGTAGAGGCCGGTGCCCTGGGTGGCGACGGTGGGGGCGATGGCGGTCAGCGCGGTGTAGAGGCTCTTGGCGTTCTTGCCCGCGATGTTCATCAGGATCAGATCGGGCTCGATATTGGCGATGGCCTCGATGTCCGGGGCGACCCGGGAGCCCACGTCGGCGACCTTCGCCAGCGCGGCGGCGTCCTTCGGATAGTCGTCCTTCAAGTACTGGGGTATGAGCTCGTCGGCGCCCTCGCCCCGGGTCGATCCCGCCGGGACCGTACCGAGGGTGAGCAGCGCGTCGGCCTGGCCGGTGGAGATGACCACGACCTTCTTGGGTTCGGCCGTGAGGACGGTCTTCCCCTCGAAGTGGCCGACTGTACGGGGGAACGTGCCGTCCGGTCGGCCACTGCCCATGCCCTGGGGCACGGTGCGGGGCGCGGTGGGCGCCGAGGCGTTCGACGCGGTCGTGGGTTCGGCGCTCGTGCCGTCGGCGGCGGGGCCCGACGAGCCCGAGCCGGTGGAACAGCCACTGAGCAGCAGGGCGCCGGCCACGACGGCGCCGCTGACGAGACGGGTGAGAGGGAGATCACTGAAGCGGTACACGTCGTTTAGCTTAGGCTTCCCTAAGTGTTGATGAGTAGGTATGCCGGTCATGCGATGGATCACACATCCGGAGGGACTGATTCCGATCAGCCGTCACGGGCCGTCGGGTCCCGGGGCGGTGGACCGAGGGGCGGGGTCGGGCGGGCCGTGGCGCTGGCGGTCTGTCTGGCCGTGGTCGTCGTTCTCGTCCTGGTCAGCCTGGGAGTGGGCGCACGGAGCGTCCCGCTGGGGACCGTGTGGCAGGTGCTGTTCCACGACGACGGCAGCGCGGACGCGATCATCGTCCGGCAGCTGCGGCTGCCCCGTACCGTTCTGGCGGTCGCGGTCGGAGCCGCGCTGGCTCTCTCCGGTGTGGTGATGCAGGCCATCACCCGCAATCCGCTGGCCGAGCCGGGGCTGGTGGGCGTCAACGCCGGGGCCTCGTTCGCGGTGGTGGTCGCGATCTCCGTGTTCGGGGTCACGACCGTGTCCGGCTACATCTGGTTCGCCTTCGGCGGGGCCGTACTGGCCGCGCTGGCCGTCTACTCGCTGACCAGCGGCGCGACCCGGAGCAGCCATCACACCCGGCTCGTGCTGGCGGGCGCGGCGCTGGCGGCGAGTCTGGGCGCCTGCACCGGCGTCCTCACCCTGTTCGACACCGCCGCCTTCGACTCGTACCGCTTCTGGGTGGTGGGTTCGCTGGAGAACCGGGGGACGCAGGCCCTCGTCGCCGCCGTGCCCTTCGTCGTCGCCGGGGCGCTGATCGCGCTCGCCCTCGGTCCGGCGCTCAACGCGCTGGCGCTGGGCGACGAGACGGGCGCGGCGCTCGGGCTGAGGGTGGCGTGGGTGCGGGCGGCCGGGTTCCTGTCGATCATGCTGCTGTGCGGGGCCTCGACCGCCGCCGCCGGGCCGATCGGCTTTGTCGGGCTGGTCGTGCCGCACGCGCTGCGGCTGCTGCTCGGCCCCGATCTGCGGTGGCTGCTGGTCTTCTCGCTGCCCGGCGGCGCCGCCCTGCTGCTGGTCAGCGATATCGCGGGCCGGGTGGTCGTCCCGCCGGGCGAGCTGGAGGCCGGGATCGTCACCGCGTTCATCGGGGCCCCGGTGCTGCTGTGGCTGGTCGTCCGGCGCGCGGAGGTCCGGGCATGAGCGCCCCGCCGCGTACCGCCGCGCCGGCCGGGGTCCTGCGGCTGCCGGGCGGGATCACGGTCCGTCACTCGGGCCGGGCCGCCGCCGTGGCGGCCGTACTGCTGCTGGGGTGCGCGGTGGTGTGGACGGTCACCGTGTTCACCGGTACGTACCGGATCGACGCGGCACGGGTCGCCGAGGCGCTGTTCACCGGGGGCGGTTCGGACACCGACCGGTTCATCGTCCTCGGCCAGCGGCTGCCGCGGGTCTGCGCCGCGCTGCTCGTCGGGGCGGCCCTCGGGCTGTCCGGGGCGCTGTTCCAGAGCCTGTCGCGCAACCCCCTCGGCAGCCCGGACGTCATCGGCTTCACCACCGGGTCCACCAGCGGCGCGCTCGTGGTGATCCTGGCGGGCGGCGGCGCGGCCGGGATCGGCGTCGGCGCGGGGTCGGTGCTCGGCGGTCTGCTGACGGCCACGGCCGTGTACGGGTTCACCGCGTCGCGCGGTGTCTCCGGCGGGCGGCTCGTCCTCGCGGGCATCGCGGTGGGCGCCATGCTGGCCTCGGTCAACGACTATCTGATCACCCGGGCCGATCTGGAGTCCGCCGAGGCGGCCAAGGCGTGGACGTTCGGCAGCCTCAACGCCGTCTCCTGGCCGCAGGTGACGCCGCTGGCGCTCGCCCTGCCCGTACTCGCCGTGGCGGCGGTGGTCGTGGGCAGGCCGCTGCGGCTGATGGAGATGGGCGACGACACCGCGGGCGCCCTCGGGGTGGACGTCCCGCGCGTCCGGGCGGCCACACTGCTGCTCGGGGTCGCCCTGGCCGGTACGGCCATCGCCGTCGCGGGCCCGATCGGCTTCCTCGCGCTGGCCGCCCCCCAGCTGGCCCGCAGGATCACCCGGTCCCCCGGCCCCCCGATCGCCTCGGCCCTGCTGACGGGCGCGCTGATCCTGGCCACGGCGGATCTGCTGGCGCAGCGGCTGCTGGCCCCCTTCCAGATCCCGGTGGGACTGGTCACCGGGGCACTGGGCGGGCTGTATCTGCTGTGGCTGCTGTCACGGGAGAAGGACCGGAGCTGACGCCCCGTCGGCGGTGTGTTCGGATGGCCCCATGCGACGGTCGGCGGACAGCGGGAGGCGCGCCCCCGGGGCGCGGGGGCCCCGCTTCCGCCGCTCGTGCTCGGTGTGATCGCCGGTCTGCCGGCGATGCACGGCATGGCGCGGACCGAGCGGGCCGAAGGGTCCCACCGGGGCGCCAAGGAGATGGCAGACGCCATCATCACGTCCGGACCGACGAGATCGCCCGGATGAGGGCGCTGCTCGGCTCGTAACACGTCCGTACGCGGCAGACGCGCCGCCCGGGAGCCTGCCGGAGCCGTTCCAGCAGGCCCCCCAGCCCCCGGCGCCCCGACCCGCGAGGGTCAGACGACCGGGATGAGCAGCTCGGGCCGGTCCCACATGACGGCAGGCGGACTGGCGGCACGGGTGCCGGTCCGCCGGGCGCCCACGCTCCGGTAGAAGCCCTCGGCCGGCGGGTGCGCGATCACCGGGACGGCGTCGAGACCGGCCTCGCGCGCCCGGTCCCGCATGTGCGCGACGAGCAGTCGGCCGATGCCGAGCCCCTGGGCGTCGTCGGCGACGAACATCAGGTCGAGTTCGGGCGGATCGAGGACCAGGGAGTAGAAACCGAGCCGCCGCCCGTCCGCCCCCACAGCGACGTGGACCTCATGGGTCTCGATGTAGTCGGGCCCCACCCGGTACCCGGCGACCATCGGGGCGTACGGCCCCTCATAGGCGCGTGCCCCCCTGACCAGCGCGGTGAGCCGCTTGGCATCCCCGGCCACGGCCCGCCGTACCGCTATGCCCCTCTCCGCACCCGTAAGTCTCGATCTCATACGGTGAGTATTACCCACCCTCCCGGGCCGCCCGCAACCCCCGATCCCCCCGGGGCGGGTGCGGCCACCGGGACGACGGCAGCTCCCTGGCACGGCCGACCGGCGAGAAGACCAGGATCAACCCGGCGAGCGGCACCCCGGCGGTGGCGACCCACATCGCGGCACGTGGACCGAGCGCGGCCCCCAGAGCGCCGCCGAGCAGTGCGCCGAGGGGGATCGTCCCGTAGTTGAGGAAGGCGGCGCTCGCGGTGAGCCGTCCCAGCAGTTCCGGTGGGCAGTAGCTCTGCTGAAAGCCCGTCTTGATGACATTGCCGGCCACGACACCCGCCGAGACGCAGAAGCCGCCCACCGCGTAGCACAGAACACCCGCGCCGTCGGTGGTCAGCGGGATGAGCAGGGCGAAGGCGGGCAGGCCCAGCTCAAAGAAGAGGGTCGCGTGGGCCGTCCCCGTCCGGGCGGCGACCCGGCGCGCGGCGAAGGCCCCGACGATGCCGCCCGCACCGGCCGTGGCGATC
Source organism: Streptomyces sp. NPDC088554 (assembly GCF_044752945.1). Lineage (NCBI taxonomy): Bacteria > Bacillati > Actinomycetota > Actinomycetes > Kitasatosporales > Streptomycetaceae > Streptomyces > Streptomyces sp. NPDC088554. Next base: position 80,187 of record NZ_JBIVMF010000013.1, read on the forward strand.
AGGCCGCCGACCGCGCCGGGCGTCAGCCCGACATCCCGGACCAGAAAGACCACCTGGATCGACTGGTAGCCCATGAGCGCCAGGTTGGAGGCCGCCCCGAAGAGCGTCAGCGTACGGAGCCAGGGGTCGTCCGCGACCAGCCGCAGCCCCTCCCGCACCTCGGCTCCCAGCGCGCGGGGGCGGCGGACGGCGGGGTCGGTACGCGGCTCGCGGTACCGGATGCCCAGCAGACAGAGCAGCGAGAGGAGAAAGGTCAGGGCGTGGACGAACATGCCGTTGACCGCGCCCGCCAGCTGCGCGATCAGCCCGCCCGAGCCGAGCCCGGCGATCTGCGCGGCGGAGGCGCTGCCATGGAGCTTGGCGTTGCCCTCGGCCTGGTCCTCGGGGCCCAGGAGCGAAGGGAGATAGACGGTGTAGGCGGTCTGGAAGAAGACCGCCGCCGTGCCGGTCAGCAGGGCGACGGCCAGCAGCAGACCGATGCTCAGCCCACCCGCCCACGCGGCGACCGGGACCGAGGCGTACAGCACGAGGGAGACGGCGGCGGCGCTCAGCATGACCGGACGGCACGGCAGCCGGTCCACCCAGACCCCGGCCGGAAGCCCGATGACCAGCCAGGGCAGCCAGCCCGCGGCGGCCAGCAGACCGGCTTCGAAGGGGCTCGCCCGCAGCTGGGAGACCGCGATCAGCGGCATCGCCACCCCGGTGATCGACGCACCGAACTTGCCCGCGGTCTCGCCGCACCAGAGCAGCCGGAAGTCACGGTGGCGGCACAGCAGTCCGCCGCGTATCCCCCCGCTCATGAGCGGTCGCGCTCATGGCGGGGGAACGACTGGAGCTGTACGACGACGGGGAGTGCCCCGGCGTCGGATCCGGCGTCGGGCGCCGGGGTGTGGCGGGCGATGACCTCCATCAGCTCCTGGTTGAGGGCTTCGAGCTGGGAAGGCGTCAGCCGCAGCTCGCTCCAGTCACTGATGGTGCCCGCGGCGCGCCACTCGTCCCCCCAGTCGTCGTTGACGTAGTCCATGACGCGATGGAACTGCTGGGTCACCACTTCGTGGGTGAAGACCGCGACGGCTCCCCTGGTATCGGGGTTGTCACGGAAGTCCCGGGTGTTCAGCTCGTTCCTGGCCCCGGCCGCCCGCCACCAACGCTCACGCCGGGTGCCGCGGCCGGTCTCCTCCTCGATGAAGCCGTGCTCGGCGAGCTGCCGCAGATGCCAGCTGACGGTGCCGGTGTTCTGCCCGAGGCGTTCGGCCAGTCCGGTGGAGGTGGCGGGGCCGTCGAGTCTGAGCAGTTCGAGGATGCGCATCCGCAGGGGGTGGGCCAGTCCGCGCAGGCTGTGCGCGTCGAGGCGGCGGACGGGAGGCGGGACATGCTCGGGTTCGTCAGGGGACATACCCGCACCCTACAATTACAGAGAACCCTCTGCAAAGGGTTCTCTGTAATTACGTTCCGCCGGTTCCCGGTCAGTCCTCCGTCCGCTCCGTACGGTCGTGGCGGACCGTCAGCGGTTCGAAGGTGATGCGGGTCGTCGATCCGTCGTCCGCCCAGCGCACCTCGACGCTGTTCCCCGCCGTGTTCACCTCGGTCACCGCGGCGGACAGCGGGGCCGTTCCGGGGTGGGTCGTGAGGGTGGCGAGGGCCGCGAAGAGGGTGGTGCCCTCGGCTTCGCCGGTCAGTCGGGGGACGTGGGCCCAGCGGGTGAAGGCCGTGCCCTGAGGGGCGCGTTGTTGGTCCTGGGTGTGCCAGCCGTGCAGGCCGTACAGCTCGGAACGTACGGTGTCGTCGGGGCCGGTCGCCCAGCCGGTCTGGCGGATCCGTGTGCCGGGCGGGGCGCCGGTCACTCGGTGGGCGCGCAGTTCGTATCCGCCCCGGGCCACGGTGACGCTCTCGACCCGCAGGCCCGGCACCATCGGCGGGCCCGACGGGAAGACCGGCCGGTGCCAGGAGGCGGCCCAGCCCCAGCCGTCGCCGTGTCCGGCGCCGAGCGGGCGGATCCGGCGCCGGCCGCTGGGGACGCCCGCGATCTCGACGGCGAGATGGTTGTCGGGGACGTTGGCCACCGCGGTGGGGCCAGTGGCGGTGGAGTAGGAGTGGCGGCTGTAGTGCGGGTCGTCCCCCACCTCGGCCTCGCCCTCGTGCGGGCGGAGGTGGTCGCTGCCGTGGTTGTGCAGCCGTACGATCCCGTCCGCCGCGGTGGACTGCACCAGCAGCCCCGGCGCGGGCAGGGCGAGCACCCGGTCGGGGCCCTCACTGGGGGCCGGTTCCTCGGTGGCCGTCCACAGCGGATGGTCCCCGGGCGCGAGCAGCGCGACGAACGCCTTGGCCGCCCAGTACGGCGAGGCGGGGCCCGAGTAGTGCTGGAGGGTCGCGGCGTGGGGGCCGTGCCAGCCGAGGCTGAGCAGGCCGTCCTCGCCGGTCGCGCCCCGGTCGAGGAAGTAGCGCAGGGAGCCGCTGACCAGCCGCCGTGAGACACCCGGGGCCAGCGGGGTATGTCCGGTGACGGCGCCGAGCGCCACTGCCGCGCCCGCCGCGAAGCGGTAGGACAGCGAGCGCCCGAAGTGGATCGGCGCACCGTCCGCGCCGAACAGCAGGGAGAAGCCCTCCAGGTGCTCGCGCAGCCGGGCGCCGTAGTGCGCGGACAGCGCGGTGTCGCCCGCCAGATGGGTGTGGAGTACGGGGTAGAGGTGCAGGGCCCAGCCGTTGTAGTGGTCGAAGGCACGGCTGTCGCCGTCCGCGTACCAGCCGTCGCCCCGGTACCAGCCCTCCAGCAGGGCGAGCGCCCGGTCCTTGGCGCGTGCCGTCTGCGCGTCGCCCCGGCCCACCGACTCCAGGAATCCGGCCACGGAGTAGGGGAACAGATACCAGTTGTTGGGCGCGGGCGTGTGCCGCAGCGTGCCCCGCAGCCACTCCTCGGCGCGGTCCTGTACACCGGGGTCGAGCCGGTCCCAGAGCCAGGGCGCGGTCAGCCGCAGTCCGAGGGCGACGGACGCGGACTCGACCATCGGCTGGCCCTGTACGTGGTGGTCGAGGATCAGCGGCCAGGACTCGGTGTCGTCGCGGCCCGGGGTGCGGGTGCCGACGGCGAGGCCGTCCGCGTACCGGTCGAGCCAGCCGTGCGGGTCCGCGCCGCCCGCGCCCGCCACCCGGAAGGCAGCGGCGAGGAACGTACGGGCGTACCCCTCCAGGCCGTCCGAGCGCACCCCCGATCCCGAGGGCCGGCCCGGCAGGTCGAGGAGGGCGCGGCCGGGGGTGGCCCACCGCCAGGCGGCGCCGAGCAGTCCGTCGGCGGCGGCCTCCCAGTGGGCCCGGGTGTAGCCGGTGCGCGGGCTCAGCGCCCGGTCGTCGGCGGGGAGCGGGAAGCCTGCGGAAGATACGGTCATACGAGGAAGGCCAGCCTTTCGCCGCTCCGGTGGGGGACACCGGGAATCCTGATCGGCCGATCGGTACTGGTCAAGAGACCGCTCAGAACCGCTCAGAAGAAGATCGAAGCGGTCAGACGCTCAGGTTTCCGCGGGTGTTTCCGCGGGTGTTTCCGCGGGTGTTTGGTGGGTGTTTGGTGGGCTGAGGACCCACCGAGACCTCCGGCTCGGCGGCGTGCGACTGGCTCGGGTGAGCGCTTCGAGCCCGCGGCGCAGCGATCGGCCCGGCTCCGACGGGACCGGCTGAACGGATGAACGTCCGGCTCCGTAATCTCTCGGTACGTACACGACCCACCCGAGCGAGACCGAAGGACAACCCGGTGACGGCCTACCGCCCCCTTGCCGCACGCACGACCAAGCTCCTCGCAGCCGGGCTGCTGTCCTCCTTGCTCCTCGGCTGCTCGAACGACCCGGGCGGTACGGAGAGCGAGGCGCGCCCCACGGCGTCGGCGTCCGGCGCCGCCCCGCTCGCTCCCCCGAACGTCGAGATGATCGCCACCCTGACGGGCTGCGAGGCCACCGTCCGTATCGAGGCGAAGGAACTGCGCGAGGGGGTCTGCACCACCCCGAGCGGCAAGTGGATCGTGACGACGTTCCCCGCCGAGAAGTACAAGCTGACCTGGCTGGACACCGCGGCGATGTACGGCGGCACGTATCTGGTCGGCACCCAGTGGGTCATCGCGGGCAAGGTGGAGGTGCTCAAGACGCTGCGCGGGAAGGTCGGGGGCGAGTTGCAGAAGCTGCGCGACATGAACACGCCCGTGAGCCCGAGCGCCGGCTGATTTCTCCTTCCCCTTCCCCTTCCTCTTCCCCTTCCCCTTGCCCTCTCTCCTTCCCCGCGGTTCGATGGCCCGGCGGCCCGGTGGCCCCGGGCGATGTTTGTCGTGCGAGGCCGTTGACCTCCTCGTACCACGCACTTACCGTTTCGGCGTTCGGAATCACAGATGGCGTTCGATATCTCGGACGCGCGCCTCCGCCCACCGGAAAGGGATCCTGCATGAGCCGCAGTGACGTCCCCAGCCGCAGAGTCGTGCTGAAGGGAGCGCTGGCAGCGGGTGCACTCACCGCGATGCCCGGCGCCGCCCTGGCCGCCTCCCCGGCCGGTCCCCCCACTGCCCGTCCCGGTTCCACGTACCGCAATCCACTGGTCGAGCAGCGCGCCGACCCGTTCGTCCACCGTCACACCGACGGCCATTACTACTTCACGGCCACCGCGCCGGAGTACGACCGGATCATCCTGCGCCGCTCCCGCACCCTGCGGGGGCTGGCGACCGCCGAGGAGTCGGTGATCTGGACCAAACACACCAGCGGTGACATGGGCGCGCACATCTGGGCGCCCGAGATCCATCACATCGACGGGAAGTGGTACATCTACTTCGCCGCGGGCCGCACCGACGACGTGTGGAAGATACGCATCTGGGTGCTGGAGAACGAGAGCCCGGACCCCTTCCGGGGCACCTGGACGGAGAAGGGGCAGCTCACCACCGCGTGGGACACCTTCTCCCTCGACGCCACCACCTTCACCCACCGCGGCACCCGCTATCTCTCCTGGGCGCAGCACGAGCCCGGTATGGACAACAACACCGCGGTCTTCCTCTCCGCGATGGCGAATCCCTGGACCCTGAAGGGTCCTCAGGTCCGGCTCACCACACCGGAGTTCGACTGGGAGCTGATCGGCTTCAAGGTCAACGAGGGACCGGCCGTCATCAAGCGCAACGGCCGGATCTTCCTGTCGTACTCGGCGAGCGCCACCGATCACCACTACTGCATGGGGCTGCTGACCGCCGACGCCCGCGCCGATCTGCTCGACCCCGCCTCCTGGCACAAATCCACCGTGCCGGTGTTCGCCGGCGACGAGACGACCGGGCAGTACGGTCCCGGCCACAACTCCTTCACCGTGGCCGAGGACGGGCGGACCGATGTGCTCGTCTATCACGCCCGGCAGTACAAGGAGATCACCGGCGATCCCCTGAACGACCCCAACCGGCACACCCGTATCCAGAAGCTGGGCTGGAAGCGGGACGGTACACCGGACTTCGGTGTGCCCGTGGCCGATGGACCGATCCGGTGGCTGCCCGAATCCCCGGGCTCCGCCGCTCACTTCACCACATCGAGGGAGGGCGTCTGATCATGCGCCGGATACACACACTGCTGCTCGCGTTCTGTGTCGCTCTCGCGGCCCTGTTCCTGCCCGGGGGTGCCGCCGTGGCCGTTCCCCGGCCGGCCGGGTCCGCGCCCACCGAGGAGCTCGGGCCGGTCACCCTCACCAATGGCGGCCAGTTCACCGACACCACGGGCGCGCTGGTGCACGCCCATGGCGGCGGGGTCATCCAGGTCGGCTCCTACTACTACTGGTTCGGTGAGAACCGCAACGCGGACAACACCTTCCGCTATGTCTCCGCGTACCGTTCCACCGACCTCAAGACCTGGGAGTTCCGCAGGCATGTCCTGACCCAGGCCACCGATCCCGAGCTGGCCTCCGCCAATATCGAACGCCCGAAGGTGATCTACAACCGGGCGACCGGCCGGTTCGTGATGTGGATGCACAAGGAGACCGCGACGGACTACAGCCAGGCGCGCGCCGCCGTGGCCACCTCCTCGACGATCGACGGCGACTACAGCTGGAAGGGCAGCTTCCGGCCGCTCGACACCCATATGTCGCGTGACATCACACTGTTCACCGACACCGACGGCACCGGTTACATGGTGTCGGCCGCCCGGGAGAACTACGACCTCCAGATCTACCGCCTCACCGCCGACTACACCGCCATCGACAGCCTGGTCGCCAACCCCTGGCCCGGTGGCCATCGCGAGGCCCCGGCGCTGTTCAAGCGCAACGGTGTGTATTTCATGCTGACCTCCGGCGCCACCGGCTGGAACCCCAACCAGCAGCAGTACGCGACCGCCACCTCGCTCGCCGGGCCCTGGAGCGCGATGCGCAATGTGGGCGACTCGACGGTATACGGTTCCCAGACCGCGTACGTCCTGCCGATCCAGGGCGCGTCGGCCACCTCGTACCTCTACATGGGCGACCGGTGGGGGAACTCCTTCGGCCAGAAGGTCAACGACTCGCGCTATGTCTGGCTGCCGCTGGCCTTCCCGACGAGCACCTCGATGACCATGGAGTGGTACCCGGAGATCACCATCGACACCGCCGCCGGTACGGTGACGGGGTCGGGCGGCCCGTACGAGACGCTCACCGCCCGGCACAGCGGCAAGTGTGCCGATATCCCCAGCCAGTCGATCATCGAGGGCGCTCCGCTCGCGCAGTACACCTGCAACGGGGGCGGCAACCAGAAGTTCTGGTTCAAGAACACCGGTGACGGCTATGTCCGGTTGATGGCGCGGCACAGTTCGCTCTGTCTGACCGAGACCGCCGCCGAGGTCCAGCAGCAGAGCTGCGGGAGCGCGCCCGAGCAGCAGTGGCGGGTCACCCCCCTCGCCGGCGGGTACCTCACACTGACCGCCCGCGCGAGCGGCGAGTGCCTCGATGTGTCCGGCGCGTCCACCGCCGACTCGGCCAGGGTCATCACCCACGCCTGTGGCGGTGGCACCAACCAGCAGTGGACCCGCACCGGCTGACCCGGCGTCCGGACCGGTACGGAAACCTCGGCGAAATCTCCGGGAATTCCGTGCCGGTCCGGTGACAACCTTTCCCGCACGGGCGGCGACTGGAGGGCACAGGGGCTTGAATCCCCCCACCCTCTGGAGGAACTTTCCGTGCGGTCTAGAGTCGATTCGTACGCAACACATCCGGGACGCCGCCCGGAATCGCGCGGGTCCGGCCCCCGCGCCTGGACGCTGCCGGCCGTACTCGCACCGGCCTGCGCGCTCCTCACCGGTCTGCTCGTCCCGGCGCCGAGCATGGCGGCGGACATGGCGCCGGGCACCGAACGGGTCTCCGTCGCCGCCCAGTTGGAGCGGCTCGACCGGGGCCTGGTCAGTGTGCACACCGGCAATGACAACCTGGTGAGCTGGCGCTGGCTGGCCACCGACGCGGACAGTGTCACCTTCAATCTCTACCGGGGCTCGGTCAAGGTCAACACCGCCCCGATCACCACCACCAACTATCTCCACAAGGACGCGCCCAACTCGGCGGACTACACCGTGCGCGCCGTGGTCAACGGTACGGAACAGGCGGCGTCCCCCAGCGCCACGCAGTTCCGTTCCGGCTATCTCGATGTGCCGATCTCGGTCCCCGCGGGCGGTTCGGACTACACGTACGAGGCGAACGACGCCTCCGTCGGCGACCTCGACGGGGACGGCGACCTCGACATCGTCCTGAAGTGGCAGCCCACCAACGCCAAGGACAACTCGCAGTCCGGTGTCACGGGCAACACCATCGTGGACGGCTACACCCTTCAGGGCCAGCGGCTGTGGCGGATCGATCTGGGCCGCAACATCCGCTCCGGCGCCCACTACACCCAGTTCCAGGTCTTCGACTACGACGGCGACGGCAGGGCCGAGGTCGCCATGAAGACCGCGGACGGTACGGTCGACGGCACCGGCCGGGTGATCGGCAGCGCCTCCGCCGATCACCGCAACTCCTCCGGATACGTACTCGACGGACCCGAGTTCCTGACCGTGTTCGACGGCCGGACGGGTGCCGCGCGCTCCACGGTCGACTATGTCCCGCCGCGCGGCACCGTCTCGTCCTGGGGCGATTCCTACGGCAACCGGGTGGACCGCTTCCTGGCCGGGACCGCCTATCTGGACGGCAACAAGCCCTCGCTGATCATGGCGCGCGGCTACTACACCCGTACGGTGATCTCCGCCTGGGACTTCGCCGGCGGGACGCTCACCCGCCGGTGGACGTTCGACACCAACAGCTCCACCAACACCGGCAAGGGCTACGACGGCCAGGGCAACCACGCGCTGACCATCGGTGATGTGGACGCCGACGGCAGGGACGAGATCGTCTACGGTTCGATGGCCGTGGACGACAACGGCTCCGGGTTGTGGACCACCCGCAACGGCCACGGCGACGCCGCCCACCTCGGTGACCTCGACCCGTCCCGTCCGGGGCTGGAGTACTTCAAGGTGGACGAGGACTCGTCGAAGCCGTCGTCGTACTTCGCCGACGCCCGGACCGGTCAGGTGCTGTGGCAGACACCGGCGTCCGGTGACAACGGCCGCGGTGTGGCCGGGGACATCTGGGCGGGCAGCGCCGGCGCCGAGATGTGGTCGGCTGCGGACGGTTCGCTGCGCGGCCCGAGCGGCGCCGCGATCGGACGCAAGCCGTCCTCGATCAACTTCCTGGCCTGGTGGGACGGCGATCCGGTACGTGAGCTGCTGGACGGCACCCGGATCGACAAGTACGGCACCTCCTCCGACAGCCGGTTGCTGACCGCCTCCGGGGTGCACTCCAACAACGGCACGAAGGCGACCCCCGCGCTCTCCGGCGACATCCTCGGCGACTGGCGCGAGGAAGTCGTCTGGCCCACCGCCGACAACACCGCGCTGCGGATCTACTCCACACCGCACCTCACCGACCGGAAGATCACCACACTCCTGCACGACCGGCAGTACCGCACAGCGCTGGCCTGGCAGAACACCGCGTACAACCAGCCGCCGCATCCCAGTTTCTTCCTCGGCGACAACATGCCCACGCCGCCGAGGCCGGCCATCACCACCCCGTAACACACGCACATCCCCGCCCGTACGTCCTTCCCCTCACAAGGAGTGTTCCGGCATGCCCGAACAGCAGGACAGGCAACTCGGCAGCAGGAAGCGGCGGGTGATCACCGGAGGTATCGGTGCCCTCGCCCTGACGCTCAGTACGATCGCCACGGGTCTGACACTGCCTACCGCCGCGGCCGCCACCTGGCCGTCGTCGAACGGCAGTGAGGCGGTGACCGCGACCAAGAGCGTCAGCGGTTCCGTCGACGGAGGCATGAAGCGCTACTACGGCTCCGGTGCCCTCGGCACCGGCGGCCAGAACGAGGACCAGGACCCGCTCTTCAAGCTCGCCGACGGCGCGACGCTGAAGAACGTCATCATCGGCGCCCCCGCGGCCGACGGTATCCACTGCTCCGGTAGCTGCACACTCCAGAACGTGTGGTGGGAGGATGTCGGCGAGGACGCGGCCACCTTCCGCGGCAGCGGCAAGACGTTCCATGTCATCGGCGGGGGCGCGCGCAAAGCCGCGGACAAGATCTTCCAGTTCAACGGCGGCGGCACACTGAACATCTCCAACTTCGCCGGCCAGGACTTCAAGACCTTCGTCCGCTCGTGCGGCAACTGCTCCACGCAGTACAAGCGCACGATCAATGTGACCAATACGGAGATCACCGCGCCCGGCACGGTGATCGGAGGGATCAACACCAACTACGGCGACTCCCTGACCCTGCGGGGGATCACCATCATCGGGGACAGCAGCAAGAAGATCGTGCCGTGCCAGAAGTACATCGGCAACAACACCGGGGCCGAGCCGTCGAAGAACGGCTCCAACGCGGACGGTACGTACTGCAAGTACGCGTCCTCGGACCTCACCTACCGGTAGGCCCGCCGGCCTTCCCCGACCGCCGGGGCTTCCGGCGCACCCCGGCAACGGGTGCGCCGGGAGCCCCGGAGCCGGTCTGGGCGGTGGGGCGCGGTGGGGTTATTCGGCGGAAGTCCTGAGGATCCTCCGCGGATTGGGTTTATCTTTACGAGACGACAACCGGCCATACGTTCGAAGTGCCTGTTTCCGTGGGGCGGACCCGCACGCCTGGTCAGCCGTCCTCGCCCAGGGGCGAGGACCACCGAGGGCGCCCGTTCCGCGTGGCGTCCGGGTAACGGGCTCTTCGTACCGTCATGAGCCGAGTGACCGTCCACGAAGGAGCGCCGCCCGTGACCGCACCGAATCCGCAGGCCGGCCGTACCGAGCGGGTGCGCACCGTCTGCTCGTACTGCGGTGTCGGCTGCGGGATCGTGCTCGATGTCGCGACGGGGGCCGACGGCCGGCGCGAGGTGCTGAAGGCGTCCGGGGACAAGGAGCATCCCGTCAACGCGGGTCGGCTGTGCACCAAGGGGGCCACCGGCGCCGAGCTGCTCGCGGCGCCGGGACGGCTCACCCACGCCGTCGTACGGGAGGGGCGTGGCGCCACGCCCGTCCCGCTCGCCATGGACGCGGCGATCGAGGAGACCGCCGGGCGGCTGCGCGCGATCCTCGACACACACGGCCCGGACGCCCTCGCCCTCTATGTGTCGGGGCAGATGAGCCTGGAAGCGCAGTACCTCGCCAACAAACTGGCGAAGGGCTTCGTACGCACCAACCAGATCGAGTCCAACTCCCGGCTGTGCATGGCCAGCGCGGGCAGCGGCTACAAGCTGTCGCTCGGTGCGGACGGCCCGCCCGGCTCGTACGAGGACTTCGAACACGCCGATGTGTTCCTCGTCATCGGCTCCAACATGGCCGACTGCCACCCGATCCTCTTCCTGCGGATGATGGAACGCGTCAAGGCGGGCGCGAAGCTGATCGTCGTCGATCCGCGGCGCACCGCCACCGCGGCCAAGGCCGATCTCTTCCTCCCCGTCGGACCGGGCACGGATCTCGCGCTGCTCAACGGAGTGCTGGCGCTGCTGGTCGACAACGGCCGCACCGACCCGGAGTTCATCGCCGAACACACCGAGGGCTGGGAGGCGATGCCCGGCTTCCTCCAGGAGTACTCCCCCGCCCGGGTCGCGGAGATCACCGGCCTCCCGGAGGCGGACCTCCGGCGCGCCGCCGAGTGGATCGGCGGCGCCGACAACTGGATGAGCTGCTGGACGATGGGGCTGAACCAGTCCACCCACGGCACCTGGAACACCAACGCGCTGGTCAATCTGCATCTGGCCACCGGCGCGATCTGCCGCCCCGGCAGCGGCCCCTTCTCCCTGACCGGACAGCCCAACGCGATGGGCGGCCGCGAGATGGGCTACATGGGCCCCGGGCTGCCCGGCCAGCGCTCGGTGCTGGTGGCCGAGGAGCGGGCGTTCACCGAGGACCTCTGGGGGGTCGCGCCCGGGACCGTACGGGAGGACGGGTTCGGCAAGGGCACCGTGGAGATGTTCCGGCGGATGGCCGACGGCGAGATCAAGGCGTGCTGGATCATCTGCACCAACCCCGTCGCCTCGGTGGCCAACCGCAGGACCGTCATCGAGGGGCTGGCGGCGGCGGAGCTCGTCATCACCCAGGACGTCTTCGCCGAGACCGAGACCAACGCGTACGCCGACATCACCCTGCCGGCCGCCCTGTGGGCCGAGTCCGAGGGCGTGGTCATCAACTCGGAGCGCGGGCTCACCCTCGGCAGGCGCGCCGTCGACCCGCCCGGCGAGGCCTGGCCGGACTGGCGGATCATCGCGCGGATCGCCTGCGCGATGGGGTACGGGGACGCCTTCGGCTATGACAGCGCCGAGGAGATCTTCGAGGAGATCAGGCGCGCCTGGAACCCGAAGACCGGCTACGACCTGCGCGGGGTGAGTTACGAGCGGCTGCGGCGCGGCCCCGTGCAGTGGCCCAGCGCGCACGAGGACGGGCCCGACCGCAACCCGGTCCGCTACCTCAACGACGGGATCAGCCGGACCGCGGTGGTACGGGAGGACGGCAGCCGCCCCCGGCTGGTGTTCCCCACCGCCTCGGGGCGCGCCGTGTTCTTCGCCCGCCCCCACCTGCCCGCCGCAGAACTGCCCGACGACGACTTCCCGTACGTCCTGAACACCGGCCGCCTCCCGCACCAGTGGCACACCCTCACCAAGACCGGCAAGGTCGCCAAGCTCAACCGGCTCAACCCCGGCCCCTTCGTGGAGATCCATCCCGAGGACGCGCGGGCGCTGTCCATCGCGGAGGGCGACTCCGTCGAGGTGGCCTCGCGGCGGGGGCGGGCCGTGCTGCCCGCCGTGGTGACGGACCGGGTGCGGCCCGGGGACTGTTTCGCACCGTTCCACTGGAACGATCTGTTCGGCGAGTACACCTGTGTCAACGCGGTCACCCATGACGCGGTCGACCCGCTCTCGTTCCAGCCCGGCTTCAAGAGCTGCGCGGTGTCACTGACGGGGCTCGGCGCGGTGGTGGGAAACGGTGTGCGGGCAGGCGACATGGTGGGAAACGGTGTGCGAGCAAGCGACGCGGCGGCAGGCGGTGCCCTGGGCAGCGACGCGATGGCGCGGGCCGCCGGGGTCTTCGGGATCACCGGCACCGCCCCGCCGGTCCTCACCTCCGAGGAGCGCCGCTGTCTGTCGGGCTTCCTCACCGGGCTGGCGGCGGGCGGCGCCGGTACGCCCGTACTGCCGGAGCACGCGCCCTTCGCGCCCGAGCGCGCCCTGTGGGTCAACGGCGCGCCGGCCGGGATGTTCTCGCGCGACGGGCACCCCGCCCGTACCACCGCCGCGCCCGGCCGTGAGGTCGTCGTCCTGTGGGCCTCGCAGACCGGGAACGCCGAGGAGGTCGCGGCCCTGGCCGCCGAGCGGCTGGCCGACGACGGGCGGCCGGCGCGGCTGGCCTCCATGGACGACAGCCCGCCCGACACCCTGCCGCGCACCGCCGATCTGCTCCTGGTCACCAGCACCTTCGGCGACGGCGACGCCCCCGACAACGGCTCGCACTTCTGGGCGGCCCTCGGCGCGCCCGACGCCCCCCGGCTGGAGGGCGTGCGGTACGCCGTACTCGCCCTGGGCGACTCCTCGTACGACGACTTCTGCGGCCACGGGCGCAGGCTCGACGAGCGGCTCGACGAGCTGGGCGCGCGCAGGCTGGTGGCGCGCACCGACTGCGAACCGGAGTACGAGCGGCCCGCCGGGCAGTGGCTGGACCGGTTGCTCGGCGCGCTCGCCGCCCCCATGGAGCCGGTGGCCGCGCCTGCCCCTGCCCCGGTCACACGGGCCGCGCCGGTGCGTACCACACCATCGCAGGCAGTGTCCGCCGTCGCCCGGCTCACCGGGAACCGGCTGCTGAGCCGGGCGGGCGCCACCAAGGAGGTGCGCGAGTTCACCTTCGACACCCGTGACAGTGGGACGCCCCTCGACTACCGGGCCGGGGACGCGCTCGGCGTACAGCCGCTCAACTGCCCTGATCTCGTCGCGGAGTGGCTGTCCGTCACCGGCCTCGACGCCGACTCCGCCGTCACCGTCACCGGCGGTCCGCGGTCCGCTCCGGTGGAGGTGGCGTTCGGTGAGGCGCTGCTCCGCCATCTGGACATCGCGCGGATCACCCCGGCGCTGCTCCGGCTGGTCGCGGACCGCGCCCAGGACGACCGTACGCTCAAGAAGCTGCTGCGCCCGGACAACAAGGGCGAGCTGGCGCAGTGGACCTGGGGCAGGCAGGCCGTGGATGTCATCGCCGAGTACGCGGTCCACGCCACCGCCGCCGAATGGACGGCCGCGCTGGCCCGGCTGCGGCCCCGGCTCTACTCGATATCCTCCAGCCCGCTGACCGACCCGGCGCTGATCCGGCTCACGGTCTCCGTTGTCCGGTACGACAACCACCACGGCCGTCCGCGCAAGGGCGTCGCCTCCGCCTTTCTCGCCGACGCCGCCCCGGGCAGCCCGGTGCCGGTGCGCGTCCAGCGCTCGGCACACTTCCGGCCGCCGGCCGATCCCACCGTCCCCATGGTGATGGTGGGGCCCGGCACCGGGGTCGCGCCGTTCCTCGGCTTCCTCCAGGAGCGGCGCGCCCTCGGCCACCGGGGAGCCAACTGGCTGTTCTTCGGCGAACGGCGCCGGGCCACCGACTTCTACTACCGCGAGGAGCTGGAGGAGCTGCGCCGTGGCTCCGCGCTGGCCCGACTGGACACCGCCTTCTCCCGCGACCAGCACGCCAAGGTCCATGTCCAGGACCGGATGCGCGAGCACGGCGGACGGCTCTGGTCCTGGCTCCAGGACGGCGCCCACTTCTATGTCTGCGGCGACGCCTCCCGGATGGCCAAGGACGTCGACCGCGCACTGCGCGAGATCGCCGTGGCACACGGCGATCTCGACGAGGACGCGGCAGCCGCGTACGTCGAACAGCTCGCCGCCGACAAGCGCTATGTCCGCGACGTGTACTGAAAGGGTGTGCGGTCTCAGCGGACCAGCCGGTCCTTGAGGAGCCCGCGTCCGCGCAGTTCGCCGAGGACCAGGGAGGCGAACTCGGTGGCTCCGCGTACCGAGGTGTGGGTGTTGTCGCGCTTCTCGTCGTAGAGGAAGAGCGCCTTGGACGCCTCGGGTCCCAGCTCCTCGACCCGCTGTCTGGTCAGGGCGGTGAGATCGATGAGCGGGATTTTCAACTCGGCTGCCAGCGACCGCATTTCGGCCGGGAGGTCCACCCCGAGACCGTTGACGTGGAGGGCGGTGCCGTTGTCGAGCGTACCGTCCGCGTTGAACCAGCGACGGACGATCGGGGTGACGAGGACCGGCTCGCCGCCCCGGGCCCGCACCCGCTCGGCCATCGCCGTCAGGTGGGCGCGGTAGACATCGGCCGGGGTCGTCTTGTCGTTGTGCGCGAGCTGGAAGAGCACCGGATCTCCCCGGCGCACCCGGGATTCCACGGCGGCGAAGAGCGCCGGGTTGTCCAGAAAGGACTGCGAACCCTCACCCGAATCACTGTAGTTGGCGACCGACACACCGCTCTTCAGGAACTGCGGCAGCTCCTGTCCCCAGCCGGTGTAGGGCTCGCCCGCCTGGTCGCACACCGTCGAGTCCCCGGCCAGGAAGAGCTGGGGTGTGCGCGGCGCGGGGGTCACCCGTACCCCCGCGAGCAGCGGCGCCGGACCGTCGAACCGCAGATCGAGGCCGGGGCTGCCGCTCGGCCCGGTCGGCTCGCCCTCCGGTTCGCGTACGTTCACGGTGAAGCCGCGCCGCACCAACTGCCCGGCCTCCGTAGCGGTTTGGGCGAGCATTGTCCGGCGGGTCTCGGCCGAGATCCCGGTGGAGCCTGCCGTCCGCCCGCCGAGGAGCACCGAGACCTCGTACGTACCCGGCGGGACGTCGAAGTGGCAGACCACCGGGGAGGTCCCGGCACAGCGGCCGGGCGCGGTGTGTGCCCACGCCGGTACCGCGGACAGCCCGGCCAGCGCCGTGAGGGCCGCCAGCAGCGCGGCGGTGCGCCCGCCGGGGATCACGAGGGCATCCTGTCGCCGACCAGGGCGAGGTTCTGGATGGCGGCGAGGCCGAAGAGCGCGGTCTCGTTGCTGTTGATGCGGAGGTTCTCGTAGCCGGGTTCGAGGACGGTGGGGCCTTCGAGCGGCTTCTTGTCCCAGACCATGGCGGCGGTGAAGGCGTCGCTGTTGTAGAACTTGTCCCAGGCGCGGGCAGCCAGCCCGGCGTCACCCAACTGGGCTGCCGCGTAGGCGTCCTGGCGGGAGTGGCCCTGGAAGAGCAGCAGGCTGCCGAAGTGGGATCCGTACCGGGCCGCCTGTTCGGTCCTGGTGGCGTTGAAGTAGCGGCAGTAGTCCAGCCAGGCTTCCTTGAACGCCGGCATGTCGACCAGATCGATCACCTCGGCGCACATCTCGACCAGCCCGAACATCGACGAGAGATGGGAAACACTGACAACGGGCGTGTCGGCGACCGCGAACCTCCCGGTGTCGAGGTCGTAGAGGCCGGAGCCCTGGACGAACCCGTTGGGCTGGGCGGCGATGGTCTCCATGGTGGAGCGCAGCCGGGCCTCGGCCTTGGCGGCCTTGGGGCCGTTGCGCTCCCACTCGGTGAGCCAGGCGGCGGCGAGTCCGCTCCAGTCGGTGCCGAAGCCGATGGACAGGGCGTTGCGGTCGGGTTCGTACGGCTCGGTACGGATCTTGCGCAGGGGGTCGAGGGCGAGGAAGGTCTCGTCCGAGTCCACGAGGGCGTGCATGAGATCGCCCACGCGTTCGTCCGCCGTGAGGTAGTAGTACGGCCGCCGGTAGACGGCGGTGGAGATGCGCTGCTGCTTGGCGCTGTCGGCGTAGTGCTGTACGCCGTGCCGGGTGCCGAGCCCGGCCCATTTGCCGAGGTGGTAGACATCGACCTCGCCGGTGTGCCGGGTCAGGGCCTCGGCGAAGCGGAAGATGTCGGCGCGGCCGGAGCGCAGATAGGCGTACCAGAGCCAGAGGTCGGGCGAGAGTTCGGAGTTGTCCCAGGCGTAGCCGCCGACGTCGTACCGCCACTGATGGCGGTCCTCGTCGTAGGTGTGCATGAAGTCGCCGTAGTCCCAGAAGCCGTACCAACGGCGCTGCTCCACCTGGTCCTTGTAGTACGTGAAGAGGAAGTCGAGCTGGTCCTCGATCTTCGCCTTGGCGGGGACGGAGCGGTCGACGGGTGCGAACAGTCCGCCGAACACCCCTGCCCGGTAGAGGGTTTCGGGGGCAGCGGCGAGCTGCGGCGGAGTGCGGACGGCCTCGGACTGGGCGACCAGCTCGTCGGCGGTGGGGGTGGCCCCGTTGGCCCAGAACATCAGCTCGCTGGTGCGCGCGATGCCGTACGGGGTGCCGAAGCCGGGCTCGTGGTCCTCATAGGTGATGTTGAGGCCCTCCAGCTGCTGCGGGAAGGTGTCCTGGCCCATGCCGTCATGGTAGAAGCGCAGGTCCATCGGCTGGGACTCGGGCGACCAGAGCCAGAGGGTGACCTCGGCCTCGTCGCCCGCGGCGCCGCGGATGTCGAGCTGGGCGGGGTGTTTGTGCCAGAAGTCGCGCAGCCCGAAGGAGAGTCCGCCGCCGACCCCGCCGACATAGCCGAAGCCGTTCGCACGGCCGCCGCCGCCCGCGGTGATCCAGCCGTGTCCCGGCTTGGTGCGCTTGCGCAGGGTGAAGCCGTCGGCGGAGAGCTGGGCCAGTGTGTAATCGCCCCACGTGGGAATGTACTGGAGCCGGGTGGTGACCCGCTGGTCCCAGGTAGCGGGGTCGGGCAGCTTCTCGCCCTTGACCTGCGCGGTGCGGACGGCGGCGCCCGGGTCGCGGCGCAGTCCCGTGATGCCCTTGACCGCCTCGGTGAGGAAGCCCTTGCCCTCGCCGGCGATACGGATGTGGCGGTCGTACGCCTCGTCGCGCATCGGTACGGTGAAGCGGACCCCGAGGCCACGGATGAAGTCGCCCTTGTTCCTGCCGGGGGTCTGCTCCCCGTCGTAGACGATGGTGTGCACCATACGGAAGGACTCGGCGTCGGCGTAGAAGTAGAGCCGGACGGTGAAGGGGACCCAACGGCGGCTCCCCCGGCGGTGTTTGCC
Source organism: Streptomyces sp. NPDC088554 (assembly GCF_044752945.1). Lineage (NCBI taxonomy): Bacteria > Bacillati > Actinomycetota > Actinomycetes > Kitasatosporales > Streptomycetaceae > Streptomyces > Streptomyces sp. NPDC088554. Next base: position 97,743 of record NZ_JBIVMF010000013.1, read on the forward strand.
GTCGAGGCGCACCACCGCGCGTACGGGGCCGTCCTGTTCGACCTTGGCGCCGCCGATCTCCCCGTCGAACCGTTCCCACTTGGCGGTGGCGTGTTCGCCGTCGTCGAGTTCGCCCTGGCGGAGCAGGACGAGACGGCCGTCGGTGGCGATCCTGGTGGCGCCCCGGGTGACGGATTCGACGAGCCTGTTGCCGTCCTTGCCGATCACCACCTTGATGACGCCGGTGTCGACGGTGATCCTGCGCTGGTTCTGGGTGACGGTGACCTTCCTGCCGGGGGTGGCGGGGGCGCCCGCGACCAGGCTGAACCGCTCGGCCCCGGCAACCTGCGCGCCGACCGCGTGGGCGGTCCACTTGAGTGTGCCGTCCGGCCAGTAGGCGGTGGGCCAGGTCTGTACGGGGACGGCCGCGCCGTCCGCGGTGGCCAGGGCGAAGGCCGTACCGGCGGCGTGTACGCCCTGCGGCCAGGGCACCCCGAAGGTGGAGCCGGGCGCGGCTCCCAGTCCGTCGTCCTCCAGCCAGCCGACGGAGACGGGTTCACCGGCCGCGGCGGCCCTGGCCTCCGCCGCCCGGGCGGTGTCCCGGCCGAGCGCCCAGCTGAACTGTGTGGTGGCGCCGGCGACCGCGGCCACTTTGAGCAGAGACCTGCGAGGGATCGGAGACATCGAGTTCCTTTCATGCGCATGACACGCAATGGGTACGGATGCGGGAAGGGCCTCGCGCGCGGCGGCGGGGTCCCACCGGGGCGGTTCAGTGGTGCCGGTAGCGCCGGTCGACGGCGAGCGCGCCCGCCGCGACCACCCCGAGCGCGGGAGCGGCGAGCGGCGCGGCGAACCACGCCGAGGCCGGCACCACGGCCAGTCCGCAGACCAGCAGCAGGGACCCGGCGGGGTCCCGTACGGTACGGCGGGCCGCGGCCCGCAGCAGCGCGCGCCAGGAGGCCCCGGGCCGCCAGCTCGCGGCGGCCCGCACCCCGGCGACGAGCACACCGAGCATGGCCGACACCCCGACCGCGCCGACGAACGCGCCGCCGGGCAGCCCGGCCCGTACCACCGTCAGATCGGCCCACAGCAGCCAGAGCGCCGCCCACCCGGCCAGTCCGACCAGCCAGCCACGCCGGGCGGCCGACCGCCAGTCCGCGGCGAACTCCCGCCAGGTGGCGGCCTCGTGGGCCAGCACCCGGCGCAGATGCGCGGAGCCCGCGGCGAACGCGGCGGGCAGGGTGAGCAGCGGCAGCGCGGCCAGCGCGATCCACACTCCGGTGAGCAGAGACTCGGCGAAGACGGTGAAGCCCCGCAGGACGGCGGACTCCCGCCGGGGGGCCGTGCCGATGGTGTCCGTCGCCCTCGTGGTCGCGCTCATACCGGGGTCAGCCCTTCAGTCCCGAGGTGGCCATGCCGTCGATCAGATACCGCTGGAAGGCGAGGAAGAAGAGCAGGACGGGCAGCAGGGCGATCAGCGACATCGCGATCATCCCGCCGTAGTTGGCCACCCCGTCCTGGTCGACGAACATCTTCAGCCCGAGGGAGACGGTGTACTTCTCCGGCTCGTTGAGATAGATCAGCGGGCCCATGAAGTCGTTCCAGGCGTTGATGAACGTGAAGATCGCGCTGGTGATCAGCGCGGGCCGGCCCAGCGGCAGCACGATCGACCAGTAGATCCGCAGATGCCCACAGCCGTCCAGCCGCGCGGCCTCGTCCAGTTCCTTCGGCAGGTTCCGCATGAACTGCATCATCAGGAAGACGAAGAACGCGTCCACCGCCAGATACTTGCCCAGCAGCAGCGGTGTGTAGGTGTTGATCAGACCGAGCTTCTGGAACAGCACGTACTGCGGGATCAGCAGGACGTGGTACGGGAGCAGCAGGGTGCCGATCATCAGTGTGAAGAGCAGGTCGCGCCCCGCGAACCTGATCCGGGCGAAGGCGTAGGCCGCCAGCGAACAGGAGATCAGCACACCGACGACCGAACCGAGCGCCAGTACCGTGGAGTTGACGAAGAAGGTGGAGATCGGAATGTCCGCGATGCCCTCGGCGAGCCGGCTGTAGTTCTCGACGATCGGGGCGGTCGGGAACAGGTCCAGACTGCCGACGATGTCGTCGTTGGGTTTGAACGAACCGCCGATCACCCATACCACCGGGTACAGCACGATCGCGAGGACCGCGAGGGACCCGAGGTGCCAGGCGAGTGAACCCGCACCGTAACGGCGGAACGCCGCCATCTGCCCCTGACTGCTCACCGGGCGGCCTCCTCGTAGTGCACCCAGCGTTTCTGGGACCAGAACAGCACCGCGGTCACCAGTCCGACCGCGAGCAGCAGCATCCAGGCCATGGCAGAGGCGAGACCCATCCGGCTGTTCTCGAAGCCCTGGACATAGAGATAACAGGTGTAGACAAGTGTGGCGTCGGCCGGACCGCAGGTGCCCCCGGCGCCGCCGAGGATGTAGGCCGAGCCGAAGATCTGGAAGGAGTGGATGGTCTCCAGCAGCACATTGAAGAACAGCACCGGGGAGATCATCGGCAGCGTGATGCTCCAGAACCGGCGCAGCGGTCCCGCGCCGTCGACCTCCGCCGCCTCGTACAGCGAGCGCGGGACCTGCTTCAGACCGGCGAGGAAGATCACCATGGGGGCGCCGAACTGCCAGACGGTGAGCGCCACCAGGCTGTAGACGATCATGTCGGGATCGCCGGTCCAGCCGCCGGCCGGCAGCCCGAGGAACCGCTGCGCGCGGTCGACGACGGCGTCGTCCGAGAAGATCGCCTTCCAGACGATGGCGATGGAGACACTCGCGCCGATCAGCGACGGCGCGTAGAACGCGGCCCGGTAGAAGGCCTGTCCCCGACGCTTCTGGCTGAGCAGCAGCGCCACCCCGAGCGCCGCCGCCAGCTTGAGCGGGGTGCCGATCACCACGTACCACAGGGTCACCGAGACGGAGTGGCGCCAGCGGGCGTCGCCGAACATCTCGGTGAAGTTGTCCAGCCCGATCCACTTCGGCGGATCGAAGAGGTCGTAGTCCGTGAAGGCGAAGTAGAGGGACGCGACCATGGGTCCCGCCGTGAGCAGCAGAAACCCCGCGATCCAGGGGGACATGAAGAGATAACCGGCCAGGTTCTCCCGGCGGCCCGACCGCTGGGCGGCGGGGCGTCCGGAGCGGCCCTGGCCGGGCCGTGGCGTCGAGTCACCGGGGAGGGGCTCGGCCGCGGCGGTCCGGCCGGGTGCCACCGTGGATCCCATCAGAAGCCGATGGCCGTCTTCGACTCGGTGAAGAACTGCTTCACCGAGTCGTCCACCGACCGCTTGCCCAGGGCGAGTTCCTCGGCGAGCCGGAGGAACGCGGACTCGGCGATGTCGGCGCCGGAGGGGTGCGGGGTGATGGGCTCCAGGACACCGGTGTCGACGAGTTGCTTCTCGTACGCGGCGATCTTCCGGTTGACCTCATCGGTGGGTTTGAATGCCTCGTACTGCGCTGTGGTCGTGGGCACTCCACGGTCGTAGCCCATGATCTTGGCGACTTCGGGGTCGTGCACCATGAAGTCGATGAACTGGGCTACTTCCTTGGGGTGTTCGGTCCTCCGGGAGCCGCTGAGCATCAGCGAGCCCAGATACTGGCCCGTCTTCCCGCCGTCCGTGGTGGGGATCGGCGCGAGGCCGTAGGTGCTCTTCCCCTCCGAGGTGTAGCGCACGGTGAAGTTGTCCCAGGTGAACTCGGAGCCCGCCAGTTCGGCGGCGAGCGCCGACTTGGGCTTGATCTGCGCGACCTTCTTCGGGTCCGAGGAGAGGCCCGACTTCACACCCTCGTACCCCTTGGTCCACCACTGCTCCAGGTCGGCCTCGGTGAATCCGAGCCCCTTCTCGGTGAAGAACGCCTTGCCCTGCTGGCGGAGGTAGAGGTCGTAGAGGTACATGACCCCGTAGTAACCGCTGTCACCCGCCCGGCCCTGGGTGTCGCGGATCTTCTTCATCGCGGCGTGGAAGTCGTCCCATGTCCAGCCGGGTTCCGGGGTGATGCCCGCCTTCCTGAACACGGCCTCGTCGATGACCAGGGCCATCGAGTTGCTGCCGACGGGGACGCCGAGGAGTTTTCCGTCGATCTCCCCGAACGTGTCGAGGCCGGCCCGGAAGTCGTCCATGCCGAGGTTGCCCGCCTCGACCTGTGCGCCGAGGTCGAGCAGGACGTTCTTCTCGTCGTACTTGCGCAGGAAGCCGATCGCGTTCTGGAAGACATCCGGTGGATTGCCGCCGGATGCCTGGGTGTTGAACTTCTTCCAGAAGTCCAGATAGGGCTGGAAATCCGTCTTGACCTTGATCTTCGGGTACTTCTTCTCGAAGAGCGCGATCGTCTCGTTGATCCGCTTCGCGCGGTCGTCGGAACCCCACCAGGCGTACCGGATCGTCACCGTGCCGTCGCCCGACCCGCTCCCCGTACCGCAGCCGGCCGCCGTCAGACCGAGAGCGGCCATGGAGCCTCCCACGGTCTTGAGCAGGCCCCGCCGGTCAACACTCCCGGTTCCGGACACAGTCCACCCTCCCCGTTCCATCATTTGAATCGTTTTAGGTAAGCGCTTGCCGGTAGAAGTTAAGGACCCTCGCGGTATACGTCAACGGTTCGGACGACATCCGTTGAATCGTTCGCGCTCCTGGTCCGCCCCAACAGCCTTGGACCACAGGGAACTTCCGCGCGAAGCATTGACGAAACACGACGGCGGACCCTAACTTCATCGCGTCGTACTTCGTACGTCATATACGAGACACGAGATCTGAGAGCGCCGATGGCCTTCGCCCCGAGCCCGATCCCCTCCCGCACCCAGTACGTTCTCGAAGCGATCAAACACTCCATCCTCACCGGCGGACTCACCCCCGGTCAGGCCCTGGTCGAGACCGAACTGGCCGCGCAGTTCGGCGTGTCGAAGACCCCCGTCCGGGAAGCGCTCAAAACACTGGCCGGCACCGGACTCGTCGTCATGAGCCAGTTCAAGGGCGCCACCGTGCGGACCGTCGACGCCGCCATGGCCCACCAGGTCTACGACGTACGGATGCTGCTGGAGCCCGAGGCGCTGCGCCGCTCGCTGGCCCGCCGGGCCTCGCTGGAGAACGCGCGGGAAGCACTGCTCAGGGCGGACGGGGCCACGGACCGGGCCGAACGTTCCCTGGCCAACCGGGAGTTCCACCGGTCGCTGTATCTGTCCTGCGGCAATCCGCTGCTCACCAGAGTACTCGACGAGGTACGCGACCAGGCGGCCCTGGTCTCCACCGTCGCCTGGGCCGCGGTCCCGTCCTGGGAGCGGGAGGCCGACGAGCACCGGGAGATCCTGCGGCTCGCGCTCGCGGGTGACATCGACGGCGCCGCCCTTGCCCTGCACGATCACATCGCCTCTTTTGTACAGCGGGCGTTCCCCGAGGGAGACCACGTATGAACAGCCCCGATCTCACGTCGTCGCGGGACGCGCTCGCCGATGTCGTGGCCATCCCGGTGACCCCGTTCACCAGCGACGACACCATTGACACCGCCGCGCACCGTGCCCTGTTGCGCCGACTGCTGGACGGTGGCGTACGTACACTCACACCGAACGGGAACACCGGCGAGTACTACGCGCTCAGCCCCGACGAGCGCCGCGCGGTCACCGAGCTGACCATCGAGGAGACCGCGGGCCGGGCCGCGATCCTGGTGGGAATCGGCCTGGAGGTGCCCACCGCCGTGGCCGCCGCCGAACACGCCCGCGCCGCCGGGGCGGGCATGGTGATGGTCCATCAGCCGGTCCACCCCTATGTGTCGCAGGAGGGCTGGATCGACTACCACCGCGCCATCGCCGAGGCGGTGCCGGAGCTGGGGGTCGTCCCGTACATCCGTAATCCGCAGCTGAACGGCGAGAGCCTCGCGGTCCTCGGCGAGCTGTGCCCCAATGTCATCGGGGCGAAGTACGCCGTGCCGGACGCCGCGTGCTTCGCGGCCTTCGCGCGCGACGCCGGGCTCGAACGCTTTGTGTGGGTCGCGGGACTCGCCGAGCTGTACGCCCCCTCCTACTTCGCGGGCGGGGCCACCGGATTCACCTCCGGACTGGTCAATGTCGCACCGGCCGTCTCGCTGGGGATGCTGGAGGCACTGCGGGCCGGGGACTACGCGGGCGCCATGAAGGTGTGGGAACAGATCAGGCCCTTCGAGGAGCTGCGCGCCGCCCGGCAGTCCGCCGACAATGTGACGGTGGTGAAGGAGGCGCTGGCCGCCCTCGGGCTGTGCCGCCGCGACATCCGCCCGCCCAGCCGTGAACTGCCCGAGGACCAGCGTGCCGCCGTCGCGTCGCTCGTGGCGGGGTGGGCGATATGACCGTACGGCCCGAGGACCTGCGCAGCCGGCAGTGGTACGGCGGTGACATCGCGTCCGGACTGCGCTCCTTCAGCCACCGCGCCCGCACCCGCCAGCTCGGCTATCTCCCCGAGGAACACCTCGGCAAGCCGGTCATCGCGATCCTCAACACCTGGTCCGACATCAACCCCTGCCATGTCCATCTGCGGGACCGCGCGCAGGCGGTGAAGCGGGGGGTGTGGCAGGCCGGCGGTTTCCCGCTGGAGTTCCCGGTCTCCACACTCTCCGAGACCTTCCAGAAGCCCACCCCGATGCTCTACCGCAATCTGCTGGCGATGGAGACGGAGGAGCTGCTGCGCTCCTATCCGGTCGACGGCGCGGTGCTGATGGGCGGCTGCGACAAGACCACACCGGCGCTGCTGATGGGCGCGGCCAGTGTGGACCTGCCGTCGGTGTTCGTCCCGGCCGGGCCGATGCTGCCGGGACACTGGCGCAACGAGGTCCTCGGCTCGGGGACCGACATGTGGAAGTACTGGGACGAGAAGCGGGCCGGGCTGATCGGCGACGCCGAGCTGGCCGAGCTGGAGAACGGGCTCGCCCGGTCGCCCGGCCACTGTATGACCATGGGCACCGCCTCCACCCTGACCGCCGCCGCCGAGGCGCTGGGGGTCACTGTGCCCGGGGCGTCGTCGATCCCCGCCGTCGACTCCGGCCACGACCGGATGGCCGCCGCCTCCGGCCTGCGGATCGTCGGTATGGTCCTGGAGGATCTGAGGCTCTCCAAGCTGCTGACCAGGGAGGCGTACGAGGACGCCGTGGCCACCGTCCTCGCACTGGGCGGCTCGACCAACGCGGTGATCCATCTGATCGCGATGGCCGGACGCTCGGGGATCCGGCTGACCCTGGACGACTTCGACCGGATCGCGCGGACCGTGCCGGTGCTCGCCAATCTCCGTCCGGGCGGCCGGTACCTGATGGAGGACTTCCACTTCGCGGGTGGGCTGCCGGGCTTTCTGACCCGGCTGACGGACATCCTCCATCTGGACCGGCCCACCGCCGCCCACCCCACACTGCGGGATCAGCTCGACGGCGCTCTCGTACACGATCCGGAGGTCATCCGGCCACGGGAGAACCCGCTCGCGGCGGAGGGCGGTGTGGCGGTGCTGCGCGGCAACCTCTGCCCCGACGGCGCGGTCATCAAGCACATCGCCGCCGATCCGAACCTCCTCAAACACACCGGCCCCGCCGTGGTCTTCGAGGACTACCGCACGATGCAGCGAACCATCAACGACCCGGCACTCGGCATCACCCCGGACCATGTGCTGGTGCTGCGGGGCTCCGGTCCCAAGGGCGGTCCCGGCATGCCCGAGTACGGAATGCTGCCGATCCCGGACTACCTGCTGAAGCAGGGGGTGCGGGACATGGTGCGGCTCTCCGACGCCCGCATGAGCGGGACGAGTTACGGGGCCTGTGTGCTGCACATCGCGCCCGAGTCCCATGTCGGCGGGCCCCTCGCGCTCGTCCGTACCGGGGACTCGATCACCCTGGACGTCGAGGCCCGTATCCTCCATCTGCACCTCGAAGAGGAGGAGTTGGCTCGCCGCCGGGCCGAGTGGACCGCGCCTCCCGAGCGTTACGGACGCGGCTACGGCGCCCTCTACAACGAACAGATCACCCAGGCCGACACCGGCTGCGACTTCGCCTTCCTGGCGAAGCCGGGCGAGGTGCCCGACCCCTACGTGGGCTGATCGGGCATGCGCCCCATTCACCGAAGGAACGGAGTAGCGGTCATGGCCCCAGCTGTGGCGCAGGATTCATCAGGGGCGCCGCCCCTGTCGCCCAAGACCCCGGCGCCCAGGTCCCCGGCGCCGAAGAAGCCGGCGCGCCGTACCGGAGTGTCACCGCGCCATCTCCCGTATCTGCTGATCGCCCCCGCCGGGCTGCTGATGCTGGGCTTCATCGCCTATCCGATGCTCAGCGTCTTCTACTACAGCCTCCAGAACTACAACCCCACCAAGCCGTGGCGGAACGGCTTCGCGGGCCTGGACAACTTCAAGCGCATCCTCACCGACGACCCGCTGTTCTGGGACAGTCTCGTCTTCAGCGGCAAGTGGGTCGTCACCGAGGTCACGCTCCAGCTGGCCTTCGGTCTGATCCTGGCGCTGCTGGTCAACCAGACCTTCGTGGGCCGGGCCGTCGCCCGCGCCCTGGTCTTCTCGCCGTGGGCCGTCTCCGGCGTCCTGACGACCACCATCTGGCTGCTGCTCTACAACCCCTCTACCGGTGTGGGCCGTTATCTCGCGGACGCGGGCATCGGCACCTACGGGTCGTCCGTGCTCTCCGATACCGGCACCGTCTTCTGGGCGGCGGTTCTGGCCGAACTCTGGCGCGGCGTACCGTTCTTCGCGATACTCATCCTCGCCGATCTCCAGTCCATCCCCGGGGATCTGTACGAGGCCGCGTCGGTCGACGGCGCGAACAGGTTCCGGCAGTTCGTCCACATCACACTGCCGCATCTGCGGGACGCGATCATCCTGTCCACCCTGCTCAGGGCGGTATGGGAGTTCAACAACGTCGATCTGCTGCTGACCCTCACCGAGGGCGGTCCGGCCGGCGTCACCACCACACTGCCGCTCTATGTCGCGGTCACCGGGTTCGAGGCACACGACTTCGGCTACGCCACCGCCCTGACCACCGTCGCCTTCGCGATCCTCCTCTTCTGCTCGATCCTCTATCTGCGCCTGAGCAAGTTCGGAGGCGACAACAAGTGACCGCCGTGATCACCGAGAAGGGCGCCCCCGCACCGCCCCTGGACGGCGGCCCGACGCCCCCGCCCGTACGCCGGAAGCGGCGCGAGCGCGCCTTCGACGAGGTGCCCCGGTGGCAGATCCATCTGCCGCTCGGCCTCTATCTGCTCTTCACCCTCGTCCCCTTCTACTGGATGTTGCTGTTCTCCCTGCGGCCCGCGGGCTCCGACGCGCTCGTGCCGTGGCCGATGACCTTCGAGCACTTCGAAAAGGTGTGGAACGAGCGCGCGTTCTCCGTGTTCTTCCAGAACAGCGCGCTGATCGGGGTGTTCACCCTGATCTGTACGACGGGTGTCGCGCTCGCCGGGGGCTATGCCCTGGCGCGCTTCGACTTCCGTATCAAACAGGGCTTCATGCTGGCGCTGCTGTGCTCGCAGTTCATCCCGGGCGCGCTGATGCTGGTGCCGCTCTTCCAGATCTTCAAGAACCTCCAGCTGATCAACTCCATGGGGAGTGTGATCATCGCGGAGACGGTCTTCCAGCTGCCGCTGTCGATCATCCTGATCAGCGGTTTCATCAAGAACGTCCCGTACTCCCTGGAGGAGGCGGCCTGGGTGGACGGCTGTTCGCGGTTCCAGGCGTTCCGTATCGTCGTGCTGCCGATGCTGCGACCCGGTCTGATCGCCGTCGGTTCCTTCGCCTTCGTGCACAGCTGGAACCACTTCCTGTTCGCCCTGATGTTCCTGATGGACCAGGACAAGCAGACGATCCCGGTCGGTCTGTCCACCCTCATCGGCGCGGACAGTGTGGACTTCGGCGCGCTGGCGGCGGGCGGTGTGATCTCGGCGGTGCCGGTGGTCATCGTCTTCGCCTTCATCCAGAAGTGGCTGATCACCGGCTTCAGCGCGGGCGCGGTGAAGGGATGAACGCCTCCGGCGGGACGGCCCTGCCCCTGGTGCTGGCCGGGGCGCGTGGCCATGGCCGTACCCATCTGGCGAACATCCGGCGGCTCGAACAGGCCGGGCTGGTACGGCTCGTGGGCGTCTGTGAGCTGAACCCGCTGAGCCCGGCGGAGCTGGCGGGGTTCGCCGCGCCCGAGCAGTCCGCCGACTTCGGCGCCCTGTTGGAGCGGACCGGCGCGCGGGCCGCCGTCATCTGCACGCCCATCCATACCCACACCGATCTGGCGCTCACCGCGGCCGCCCACGGTGTGCACACCTTGCTGGAGAAGCCGACCACCCCCTCGTACGCCGAGTACGAACGACTGCTGGCCGGACTCGACGCGTACGGCACCGCCTGCCAGGTCGGGTTCCAGTCGCTGGGCTCCCATGCAGTGGAGGTGATAAGGGAGTTGGTCGCGGACGGTGCGATCGGGCCGGTGCGCGGGATCGGCGCCGCCGGGGCATGGGTGCGGGACGAGGCGTACTACGCGCGGGCGCCCTGGGCCGGGCAGCGCACACTGGACGACCGGGACGTGGTGGACGGGGTGCTGACCAACCCGCTGGCGCACGCCGTCGCGACCGCACTGCGCATCGACGGCAGCGACGGGGCCGACGACATCGGCGCGGTGGAGCTGGAACAGTTCCGCGCCCATGACATCGAGGCCGACGACACCAGCTGTCTGCGGCTGCGGACGGCCGCGGGCACCCCGGTCACGGTCGCCGTCACCCTCTGCGCGGAGCGCGCCGGGGAACCGTACGTCCTGATCCACGGCGCCTCCGGGCGGATCACCTTCTGGTACAAGGAGGACCGGGTGCTGCTCCAGCGGGTGAACCGGGGCCCGGTCCAGACCGTCCACACGCGTACCGATCTGCTGGAGAACCTCGTCGCGCACACGCGCGGGGAGGCCGGACTGCTCGTACCGCCCCGGCGCACCGGTGGTTTCATGCGAATCGTCGAGGCCGTCAGAACCGCCCCGCTGCCCGTGCGGCTGCCCCCGGGTGCCTGGTACGGGGCGCCGGGCGACAAAGCACCGCGCCGGATCGTCAAGGGCATCGACACACTGGTCGAAGAAAGCGCGGAAACACTCTCCACATTTTCCGAACTGGGCGCGGACTGGGCCGCGCCCCCGGCGGAGGTGCACTCATGAAGAGCCTGACGCGCATGGACCGCGCCGCGGCGGCGACCGTGCTGCACTGTGACAGCGGCCCGGTGGCCACCTACGTACACCGGCCGCACCCACCGCACCGGGAGGAACTGCCCGGGAGCCCCTCGGTGCCCTCCCCCCGTCCGTATCTGCATCCCGTACGCACACTCGGCGGTGTCACGGTCACCGAGGTGCGGCCCGCCGACCACCCGCACCATCTGGGGGTGTCGATGGCGGTTCCGGACATCTCGGGGGCGACCTTCCCCACCGTGAACTTCTGGGGCGGCCGGACGTACGTACGCGACCGGGGGCCCGTCGCGATGGACAACCACGGTACGCAGGAACACACCGGCTGGCTGCTGCGGGACCCCGACGGGTGTGTGGAGGAGCTGTCCTGGAAGCGCTCCGGGTACGAACTGCTCAGGGAACGGCGCACGATCAGCGCCCTCGCACTCTCCGCCGACGCGTGGGCCCTGGACTTCACCACCGCGCTGACCAACGTATCGGGCGAGGAGCTGTCCATCGGGAGCCCGGCCACCAACGGGCGCCCGGAGGCGGGTTACGGCGGGTTCTTCTGGCGCGCGCCCAAGCAGCGCCCGGGGGATCCGGCGCCGGATGTCTTCACCGGGGACGCGACCGGCGAGGCGGCGGTGCACGGGCACACCACCGACTGGCTGGCGCTGGCCGGGCAGGGGTGGACCCTGCTCTTCTGCGGGGCGAACGAGGCGACCCGGAACGACCCGTGGTTCGTACGTACCACCGAATACCCCGGGGTCGGCTCCGCCCTCGCCTGGGGGCGGCGGCTGCCACTGCCCGCCGGGGGGAGTGTCGCCCGGCGTGTGGTGACCGTCGTGGCGGACGGCCGGCTCGACCGGCGGGCCGCCGCCGCGCTCGCCCGCAAGGCGGTGACGGCGTGAGCGCGCCCCCGCCCGGCCCCCCGTAACCCCCCTGTGAGGAGAGCCCCGATGGCACACCCGCGCACCACCCGTCCGCGGACCGGAACGATCGGTCTGACCGCCCTGGCCGCCCTGCTGGCCGTCTTTGTCACCACTCCGGCGTCCGCGTCGGTGTCTGTCGCCTCGTCCGTTTCCGCGGCCGTTCCGGCGTCCGCGCACACCGCGCCCCGGCCCTCGGGGAGCGTGCTGCACGTCCCCGCCGACCATCCCACCGTGCAGGCCGCCGTGGACGCGGTGCCCGTGGGCAACACCGAACAGGTCACGATCGCCATCGCTCCCGGTACGTACCGGGAGCAGGTACGGGTCCCGGCGACCAAGCCGCATCTGGTCTTCCAGGGCACCGGACACGACCGGTCCCAGTCCGTCATCGTCTTCGACACACCGAACGAGTACGGCGGTTCGAGCGGCAGCGCCACGGTCCTGATCGCCGCGAACGATGTCACCGCCCGCAATCTGACCTTCGTCAACGACTTCGACGAGGCCGCGCACGACCTGCGGAGCGAACAGGCCCTGGCCATGAAGACGACCGGCGACCGGATCGTCTTCGAGAACACCGCCTTCAAGGCCAATCAGGACACCCTGATGACCGACAGCCCCCGGCTGACCGCGGTGAGCCGGGTCTATATCCGCGACTCGTACATCGAGGGCGATGTCGACTTCGTCTACGGGCGGGCCACCACCGTCATCGAGCGCTCGCTGATCAAGGCGCTCAGCCGGGGCTCGGACACCAACAACGGCTACATCACGGCCGCTTCGACCTGGAAGGGCAATCCGTACGGCTTCCTCATCACCCGTAGCCGTGTCATCAGTGACGCGCCCGCGCAGACCTTCCATCTGGGCCGGCCGTGGCATCCGGGCGGCGAGCCGGACGCCATCGCCCAGGTCCTCTTCCACAACACCGAACTGCCCGCGGCCGTCAAGCCCTCGCCATGGACCGATATGAGCGGGTTCTCGTGGAAGGACGCCCGCTTCGCGGAGTACCGCACCTACGGACCGGGCGCGACCGTGACGGCCGACCGGCCGCAGCTGCCGGCCGCCGACGCCGCCCGCCACCGGGTCGCGGACTATCTGGCGGGCGCGGACGGCTGGGCTCCGCACACCTCCGTACGTACCCACCAGCACTGAACCGGCACCGTCGAGTCACCCCGTCACCCCCGTCCCCGTCACCCCCCGTCGCGCCACCCGTTCCCGTGGTTCGCCGCACCCGCATTCGCTCGACCTATTCCCAGAGACGTGAGAGAGAAGAGCCGACCATGAGCATCACGAAGGCATACCGAGGGCGGACGGCCGCGGCCGTCTCCCTGTCCGCCGTACTCGCCCTGACGGCGACCGCGTGCGGTGACGACGGCGGTGGGACCGGGGCCGAGGGGTCCGGCACGGGCGAGATCACCCTCTGGGACAACAACACGGGTGAACGCAGGGATATCTGGGCACAGATCATCAAGGACTTCGAGAAGCAGAACCCGGACATCAAGGTCAAGTACGTCGGCATCCCGATCGACCAGGTCCAGCAGAAGTACGACACGGCGATCGACGGCGGCGGGCTCCCGGACGTCGGCGGTGTCACCACCGCCTATCTCTCCAACCTGGTGATCCGGGATGTCCTGGACCCGGTGGGCGACCGGATCGAGAGCAGCAGCCTCAAGGGCAAGCTCGTCCCGGTCATGGCGGACGGTGTGAAGGCGGCGGGCGGCCGGGGCGACGAGATGTACTCGGTGCCGACCTCCAGCAACAACGGCACCCTGTGGTACCGCACGGACCTGTTCTCCCGGGCCGGTCTCGAACCACCCACCACCTGGGCGAAGTTCTACGCGGCGGCCGAGAAGCTCACCGCGGCCGGCAAGAACCAGTTCGGCTACACCATCCGGGGCGGCGCGGGCTCGATCGCCCCGGCCATGGACGCGATGTACGGGCAGTCCGGCATCACGTCCTTCTGGGACGGCGACAAGACCACACTCAACGACCCGAAGAACATCGCGGCGCTGGAGAAGTATGTCGCGCTGTACAAGAAGGTGACACCGTCCGCCGACGTCAACAATGACTTCATCAAGATGGTCGCGCAGTGGGACAACGGCACGATCGGGATGCTGACCCATAACCTCGCCTCGTACCAGAACCATGTGAAGGCGCTCGGTCAGGCGAAGTTCAAGGGGTTGCCGTACCCGACGCAGGACGACGGTTCGCGGATCCAGGTCTCCAACCCGGTGGACGGTCTGGGCCTGTTCAAGAACAGCAAGAACAAAGCGGCGGCCTGGAAGCTCATCGAGTTCGCCGCGTCCCACAAGTCGAACAGCGCGTGGAACGAGTCGGCGGGCTCCATCCCGGCGAACACCGACGCCGCGGCCGATTCCTGGATCACGGCGGCCGAGCCGACCGACTCCGCGATGAAGGCGCTCAGCAACGGCTCCACGAAGATCGTCAACCTGCCGTACTACCTGCCCGACTGGAACACCATCAGCAAGAGCGGCAACGAGCCGAACTTCCAGAAGGTGCTGCTCGGTGACATGTCCGCGAAGGAGTTCGCCGACAAGGTCGCCAAGGAGCTGAACGACGCCCAGGCCGAGTGGAAGGAGCAGAACAAGAGCTGACCCACCGAAAGCCGAGCGGGCCGGCGGTGGCCCACCACCATCGTCGGAACACACCGCCGCCGCCCCGCTCCGGCACCCGACGACACGCACACACCGCGCACCCGCACACACCCGCGTGCCTCGCGCCCTCGCGTGCCTCGGCACACCACACCCGTTACGTCCACACCTTCACTCCTCGGCGCCGCACCCAACCCCCCGCGCCTCCGCACATCTGCGACACCCGTGACACCCGTGACACCCACTCTCGTACCTTTCGACGAAGTGAGGCAGGCCGGAATGTCCATGACGCGTAGACAGGCCGCGACGGCGCTCGCCGCCACGCCGCTGGGGGTGACGGCACTCGCCTCCCCCGCGGCGGCCGGCTCCCCCGGCAAGCGACGCCGTACCAGAACCGTTCACATCGCCGGCGACTCCACGGCCGCCGCCAAGTACGCCCGCGCGGCCCCCGAGACCGGCTGGGGCATGGCACTGCCCTTTCTGCTGGGCAGCGGGCTCACCGTGGCCAACCACGCTGTGAACGGCCGCAGTTCGAAGAGTTTCATCGACGAGGGACGGCTCGCCGCGATCCTCGGTGCCATCCGTCCCGGCGATCTGCTTCTCGTCCAGTTCGGACACAACGACGAGAAGACCGCCGACCCCACGCGCTACACCGAACCCTGGTCGACGTACCAGGACTGTCTGCGGCAGTACGTGAAAGGCGCGCGGGACGCCGGGGCGCGGCCGGTGCTGCTGACCTCCGTGGAGCGCCGCAGATTCGACGCCTCGGGCGACGCGGTCGCGACACACGGCGAGTACCCGGCGGCGGTGCGCGCACTGGCCGCCGCCGAGCGGGTGCCACTGCTCGACCTCCAGGCCATGTCGCTGGCGCTGTGGCAGCTGCTGGGCCCGGAGGCGTCGGCGGCGTACTTCAACTGGCTCTCGCCGGGCGAGTCGCCGAACTACCCCGACGGCGTGTCGGACAACACGCATCTGCGTCCGAAGGGCGCTGTCGAAGTGGCCCGTCTGGTGGCCCGCGCCCTGCGGGACGAGCGGGTGCTCGCCCCCCACGAACTGCGCCGGCTCGATGAAGAGATCCCCGAATCCTGGCTCATCTGGCTCGACGACTGAGGAGCGTACCGATCATGTCCTTTTCCAGAAGTCATGCTCGCCTCATAGTGACGACGCTGGCGTGCGGCATGGCGCTGACCTCCCTCGCGGTCCCGGCGCAGGGGCAGCCCCGGGGGCCCGCCGTGCCCGTGGAGCGGGCGGTCCTCCCCGCGAACGACGGCTGGGCCTCCGACAGCGGTGGTACCACCGGCGGCAGCACCGCCGAGGCCGACCATGTCTACACCGTGACCACCTGGGCCGAGTTCAGAACGGCGCTGGCCGCCGCCAAGGACACGCCCTCCATCATCCGGGTCAAGGGCACCCTCGACGCGCTCTCCGACAGCGCGGGAAACACCCATACCTGTGACGACTACGCCGTGCCCGGCTACGACTTCGACAAGTATCTCGCCGCGTACGACCCGGCGGTGTGGGGGTACGAGAACGAGGTGAGCGGCGAGCAGGAGGATCTGCGGGCCGCGTCGGCCAAACGTCAGGACGCGCAGATCAAGGCGTCCGTACCGGCCAACACCACGATCGTCGGTGTGGGCAGGGACGCCCGTATCCTCGGCGGCAGCCTCCAGGTCAGGGGTGTCGACAACGTCATCATCCGCAACCTCACCTTCGAGGACGCGTCCGACTGCTTCCCGCAGTGGGACCCGACCGACACCGAGCTGGGCAACTGGAACTCCGAGTACGACAATCTGGTGCTCTACGGGTCCACGCATGTGTGGGTGGACCACAACACCTTCACCGACGGCCGCCGCCCAGATGGCCAACAGCCCTATTACTTCGGCCGGTTGTTCCAGCAGCACGACGGCCATCTGGATATCGTCCGGGGCGCCGACCTTGTCACCGCGTCCTGGAACGTCTTCACCGACCACGACAAGACGATGCTGATCGGCAACAGTGACAGCGCGTCCGCCACCGATCGCGGGAAGCTGCGGGTCACCCTGCACCACAACCAGTTCAAGAACCTCGTCGAGCGCGCCCCCCGGGTCCGCTTCGGCCGGGTCGACGCGTACAACAACCACTATGTCGTCCAGAAGTCGGGCTACGGACACTCCTTCGGAATCGGCATCGAATCCCAACTGGTCGCCGAGAAGAACGCGTTCACGATCCCCCGGGGTGTGAACCGCGGTCTGATCCTGAAGAAGTGGAAGGACGCGCCGGTCACCACCTCGGGCAACTACGTCAACGGGCGGTACGTCGATCTGCTCGCCGTCCACAACGCGCGGATCCCCGAGGAGACCCTGCGCCCCGACGCGGGCTGGATCCCGGTGCTGCGGACGGCGGTCGACAACCCGCGCGTGGTGCCGCTCATCGTCGACAGCTGGGCCGGCACCGGAAGGATCCGCTGACCCGGGTCCGCCGAAGGCAGGGGGCCATCCCCTTTTCGTACATCTGCCCGCCGGGGGCGGAGTTCCGGACCAAACCCCGGTCGGCTCCGCGCGCCACGACGGCCCGGAATCCGGTCTTGCCACCGGCCGCCGCGCCGTGCCGCAGGGCGGGGAGCGGCCGTATACGAACGGAGCGCGCAGGAGCGGATACGGAACCGGCTTCTCCGGGCCACCGGGCAAGGCGCCTTCCGGACTTTTCCCGATGGTCCGGATATCTCCCGCCGAGCCGATGGCGCGCTGGTGACGCCGGGGGCGCTGCCGCACGATGGCGCTGCCGGTGGAACGCCCGTCGATCACGGCGGGGGCCGGTGCGGCGAAGGGAGCACATCATGAACGAGGAAATCGAGCAGGTCGAGGAGACGGAACTCCCCGAACTCGCGCTCATGGTCGACATTCCCGACCTCGACGGCAGCTGACACACCACGCGCGGCGGGCTCCCGGGCCCGCCGCGCGTCTCGTCACCGCGCGAACGTCGACCACCGAAACACCGCACGCGAAGCACCGAGCAACCGGGCGCCGGAGCCCGAAGAGCCGAGACCGGGAAGACGGGAAGAGGGGGAACACACCATGCGTGTCGAGCCCGACGCACGAGAGGCCGTGGACGACCGGAGGGAGCTGCTGGAGCGGATGCGTACCGTACTCGACAGAGCGGACCTCGCGGACCCCTCCGGTTCCCTGCCTCTCCCGCCGCCGGACGGCATACTGCGTCACCCCGCCGCGATCGAGGCCGTACACACCGCACAGCACGCGCTGCGGTCGGGCCCGCTGACGGCGGAGCGGCGCGCGGCACTCGCGTCCGTGCTGGCCGGGGTCGCCGGGGAGGAGCCGCCCGGCTTCGGCCCCGCCCCGCCGCAAGATCATCTGCGGCGCTCGGTGGCCCGCGCCCTGCGGTCCATCCCGCCCCGTACGGGAGCGGGCGGCGCCCCGGTCGTGGCAGACGTCGCCCCGTGGGACGCGGACGAACAGCAGGCGCTGGTACGGGCCATGGCCCTGCTCGCCGAGGCATGGCCCGAGATGGTCGGGGAGTTGGCGGAGACCGTCACCGAAGTCGCGCTGCTGGACGGCGACGCCATCGACGGATTCACGGACTTCACCGTGCACGGCGCGGTGCTCATCCACCGGAGCCGGCTGACGGCCAACGCCGCCGGACTGCCGGGACCGGTGCGCTGCGCCGAGGCGCTCGTCCACGAGGGTACGCACACGAGGTGCAACGCGGCCGCCGTGGCCGAGCCGTTCCTGCTGCCCGCGCCGGCACCGGCCGACGAGGGCCCGGAGCGCTCGGCGGGCGCGCCCGGGGCGCTGCTGGTCGCCACTCCACTGCGCGCCGATCCCCGGCCGCTCAGCGGGCTCTTCCAGCAGACGGTGGTCCTGGCCCGCAGCGTACTGCTCTATCAACGACTCGACCGGCTCAGCGAGTTACTGGCCGCCGAGCCGGCCGCCGCCGCGCGGAGAGCGCGCCTGACCGCCTCCGCGCGCCAGGCCGTGGACACACTGGGCCGCCACGCCGACGCGCTGACCGAAGCGGGCCGGTCCGTGCTCGGCCAGTGCGAGGCGGTACTCCGGGAGCCCGGTGCCCAGGGACCCGGCGCGCAGGAACCCGTTCCACAGCAGCCCGGCCCCCAGCGGTCCGGCACACGGAGCCCCGGTCCACAACGGCCCGGCCCCCGGGAGCCTGAATGAGCGCCTGGGCCCCGCAGGTCTTCACCCCGTACCCCGACCAGCCACGGCTGCTGCTCGCCCGGATCGCCGCGCGCTCCGCCGAGTTCGAGGGGACGAGTGCCGCGGGCGGCGCCCCGGTCCTCATCGGCAGCTCCGCGGGCCACGACCGCGAACAGGTCACCATCGGCGCCCGGGGAGAGCTGCTGGAGCGGATGGGCAATGTGCTGGCCGGACGGGAGGCCGAGGCCGCCGCCTCGACGGTCTCCACCTACGACGAACTGGTGCGCGCGGGCGTTCCCGTACGCAGGCCGCCCGTCAGGCCCCGGGCCAGACGGCTGTGGGTCAGGGCCCGGACGACCACGGGCGAGCCCCGGTTCGTCCCGGCGGCCTCCGTCTATCTGCACCACCGCCCGCCGGCCGGCTGCGACCCCGAGCCCTCGGCGGGCTCCACCGGCCTGGCCGCCCACCCCAACCGGGTGGCGGCGGCCCGGCACGCCGCGTGGGAGGTGCTGGAACGCGATCTGGTACGACGCAGCTGGTACGGGCTGGCCGGGGCGCCACCACGGCTGATCCCGGCCGACACTCCGGCTCTGGCCGGCGCTGCCCTGCTCCCGGGGCTGACGGCGACGGCCTTCCTCGTGCCCGCCCCGGCCGGGACGGCGTGCGCGGTGGTCTGTCTGCACCGGCCAGACGGCACCGGCCAGACCTTCGGCGCGCGCTGCGGCCCCTCCGACACCGTCCCGGCCCTGGTCGAGAAGGCGTCGTACGAGGCGGTCATGGTGCGCTGGAGCATGGACAGCCCCGTGGCGCGGCGCACCTGGGAGAGCTGGCGCGGCGCGGGCCCGCCCGTCACCGCCGTACAGCACGCGCTGTGGGCCTACCACCGGCAGGACAGCCTGGCGTTGTGGAACGTACGGCCGGCCACCGGGGCGGCGGACGGGCACCGCCCGCGTACCGACCCGCTGTTCGTCCTGGCCGAACACACCGGACAGCAGGTGCTGCTCGTCGACACCACAGGAAAGCCCGCCCGGGACGCGGGAGTCCGGGTGGTCCGGGTGCTGGCGCCGGGCACTCTGCCACTGCCCTCGGGCGCCGGTCCCGGCCATCCCCACCCCTTCGGTTGAATCCCCTTCGGTTGAATCCCCTCCGGCTGAAATCGCCTCGACGAGGAGCCCCATGCGTCCTGCGGAGCAGTCCCCGCGCCCCGGTTACACCACCGAGTTCGCCGAGGAGTACGACCGCTGGTTCGGGAAGCCCAGAACGACCGGTGCCACCGTGACCGCGCTCGCCGCGCTCGCGGGCGACGGCCCCGTACTGGAACTCGGCATCGGGACCGGCCGGATCGCCCTGCCGCTGCGTGAACGCGGGCTGCCGGTGTACGGCGTCGACAGCTCCGCCGAGATGGTACGCCAGTTGCGCGCCAAGCCACTGGGCTCCGAAATCCCGGTGACCGAGGGGGACTTCGCGGACGTACCCGTCACCGGGCGGTTCACCCTGATCTATCTCGCGGGCGGCACCTTCGGTGAACTGCGCGACCAGGAGAGCCAGTCGCGCTGTTTCGTCCGGGCGGCCGGGCATCTGGAGACCGGCGGCGTGTTCGTCCTCGACGGCCATGTCCCCGAGGCCCTCGCGGCGGCCACCGGTCCCGACATCGTCTCGGAGGGCGACGGCCATCTGGTGCTGTGCTACCGCAGACTCGATCCGGCGGTCCAGCACTACCGCTCGCACTACGTCATCCACGAGGACGGCCGCACCCGCCATCTGCGGGTCGACTTCCGGTACGCGGGCTGCGGCGAACTCGACCTGATGGCCCAACGCGCCGGACTGCGCCTCAAGGAGCGCTGGGGCGACTGGAGCGGCGCGCCCTTCACCCGGGACAGCGCCTCCCATGTCTCCGTGTACGAACGCCCCTGAGCAGCACCCCCGTTCCTGTTCGCCTTCACATGAAGACAGAAGCAGAAGAGACAGCAGAGACAGAAGAGAGAGCCGATGGAGAGTCACAGGTACCGCCGGACCGGGGAGATCCGGCGGTTCCCCTTCCCCCACCGGGACGGGCTCGACCCGTTGCCCGAATTCGCCGAACTGCGCCAGTACGAGCCCGTCGTACGGGTCCGGCTGCCCAGCGGTGACACCGCCTGGCTGGTCACCCGCCACTCCGACGTACGGCGGGTCCTCACCGACCCGCGGTTCAGCCGGGCCCGCGCGACACGGGGCACCGGGCCCCGGATCAGCCGTACGACCACACTGCCCCACTCCGTCCTGGCCGCCGATCCGCCCGACCACACCCGGCTGCGCAAGCTGATCGCTCCCGCGCTGACCGCCCGGCGCGCCGAGTCGATGCGCCGGTCCATCGCGAGCCTGGTGGACGGGCTGCTGACCGGACTCGCCGCGCTCCCCCAACCCACCGATCTGGTCACGCACTTCACCCGGCGGCTGCCGCTGGCCATCATCTGCGATCTGCTCGGCACACCGCACGAGGACGGTGAGCGGCTGGATCACTGGTGCGAGGCGTTGCGCAGTGTCACCGCCATGACGGACGACCGGGTGGACTCGGCGGTGGAGGAGATGACCGGCTATCTGGCGGGGCTGGTGAGCGCCAAACGCGCCCACCCCCGCGACGACATGCTCAGCGCCCTCATCGCGGCACGGGACGACGACGACCGGCTGAGCGAGGACGAACTCGTCTCCTTCTGCGTCGTCCTGCTGGCGGGCGGCTACGGCACGACCGCCAACCGCCTCGCGAGCATGGTGTATCTGCTGCTGGAGCGGCCCGAACGGTACGAGCGGCTGTGCCGCGAGCCCGCCCTCGTCCCCGGCGCGATCGAGGAACTCCTGCGGTACGCCCAGAACACCGTGGGCGGCAACCTCCGGGTGGCGACGGAGGAAATGGCGCTGGGCGGTGTGATCATCCGGGAGGGCGAGGCCGTGATGGCGGTCACCGGATCGGCCAACCACGACGAGCGCGCGTTCCCCCACCCCGATCTGCTCGATCTCACCCGAGATGTCCGCTCACACCTCAGTTTCGGCCACGGTGCCCACTTCTGTGTCGGCGCCCAGGTCGCCCGCGTCCAGCTCCACGAGGCGCTGGCGGGGCTGACCGCCCGCTTCCCGACGCTGTACGCCGCCGCTCCCGCCACCTGGAAGAGCGGGCTGATCAGCCGGGCCCCGCGCTCGCTGCCGGTGGGCTGGTGAGCGCGGATGACCCGTCGGATCACCCTCGACCGGGACGTCTGCATCGGGTCGGGGCTCTGTGCCGCGACCGCGCCGCGCCACTTCGTACTCGACCGGGACCGGCGCTCCGCGCTGCTTCCCGGGGCGGGTGAGCCCGACGGCAGCACGGAGGACGCCGTGGCGCTCTGTCCGGTGGAGGCCATCTCCCTCGTACCCCCACCGGCCGCCGGCTGATCAGCGCCACCGCGGCGGAACCGTGCGGCGGGCTCGCGGCCGACAGCTTCACGTCCGGTCGGTCAGGATTCCTCGAAGTAGGCGTCCAGGACCGTGTCGAGCTCCGCCGTCCACTCCTTGAGGGTGCTTCTGGCCGGTGCCTCGACCTCGGCGGTGAACCAGCGGCGGGTCGACAGATGGGCCGTGACCGTGAACCGCCGCGCGAAACGCGGGGAGTTCACCTCGACGGCGCCGAGTTCGTCCCAGCGGAAATCGGCCTCCTCCTCGTCGAGCCGGAACCGGATGCCGTCACGGTCCGCGGTGATCGAACCGCGCCGGTCGCTGACCTCGAAGACCGGGCCGTCGGCCACGTCCGCGACGGTGTCCTCGGCCGCGTCCTCGCTCTCGGCCTTCGCCTCTCCCTTCGCCTTCGCCTCTCCCTTCGCCTTCCCTTTCTCCTCTTCCTCTGCCGACTGCTCCTTCTCCGTACGGACGGCCTTCGCGTTCCCGGAGACGGCCTCGGAGACGGCCTCGGGGACGGCCTCGGGGACGGCCTCGTCCTCGGTGACGGCCTCGGACCGCTCCGGGTCCGTGTCCTTCGCCCCCGCGGGGGGCGCGGCCAGCAGGCCGGGGACATATGCCGGATCTGTCCCGACGGTGTACTCGGGCTGGATGTTCGGATCTATGCGCTGCTCCACGGCGGGAGTATGGACTACCAACCTGTACGAGGCCAGTGGACCCCTCGCCCATACGCCTCCCGGCATGGCTCGGCCCTCCCGTGGAGAGGCCGGGAGGGACGGCCGGAGCCGCGGGAAACCGGTTGCCGCACGGCAAGTCTGATCACGGACCTCCCGGGTGGCAAGGGCCGGGACACAGCGGAGTACGCCGGGGTCGCGGCGCCCCGTACGGCTCCCGGGTACGGGCCCGCACCCGGGAGCCGTACGGTCAGAGCCCGCCGGTGTACAGCAGCCGGTTCGGCGAGCCCGTGCCGATCGGGGACACCACGTCCTTGGTGGACGTGGTGGTGAGCCAGGTGTCGATGTCCTGCGGACCGGCGTTCGGGTACCTCTCCTTGAAGAGCGCGACGACCCCCGCCACATGGGGGCTGGCCATGGAGGTGCCGCTGAGTGTGCTGAAGCCCCCGCCGAGCTTCGCGGAGACGATGGCGACACCGGGGGCGTAGCCCGACAGACACGTACCGTAGTTACTGAAACCCGCCTGTCGGTCCTGGCTGTCGGTGGCGCCCACGGCGAACGCCTTCGCGGCCCTCGCCGGGGAGGCGCCACAGGCGTCCTTGGCGTCGTTCCCGGCCGCGACGACGGGCAGGACGCCCCGGTCCGCGAGGGCGTTGACGGCGACGTCCGTGGCCCGGGAGGCCCCGCCGCCGATGGAGGCGTTCACCACCGCGGGCTGCCGGGCATTGGCCGCGACCCAGTCGAACCCGGCGACGACCCCGGCCGTTTCGCCCCGGCCCCCGCAGTCGAGTACGCGGACGGCGACGAGGGAGGCGTCGGGGGCCACCCCATGGGTCGCGCCGCCGACGGTGCCCGCCACATGGGTGCCGTGGGAGTGGCAGTCCTGCCCGTTGTGTCCGTCGCCCAGCGCGTCGAACCCGACGGTGGCGCGCCCGCCGAACTCACTGTGCGCGGTCTCGATGCCCGTGTCGACGATGTACGCCGTCACGCCCTTGCCCGTGGCCGTCACGTCGAAGCGGCCGTCGAGCGGCAGCGCGCGCTGGTCGATCCGGTCCAGCCCCCAGGTGGCCGCCGGACGCGCGGCACGGACGGCCGCCCGGCTCTCGGCGCCCACACTGAGGGTGCCGTTCTCCTCGACCGCGCTGACCCCGGGGAGCGCGCGCACGACCCGCAGCTGCTGCGCGGTGAGAGGCGCGGCGAACCCGTTCAGCGTGTGCCCGTACGTGAACATCGGCCTGACGCCCAGCTGCCGCACCACGACGGCCGGGGAGAACGCGGGCTTGAGGGTGACGATGTACTCGCCGGGAACGGCGCGCGGGGAACGCTCGACCGGTACGAGGCTCCTGGCCTGGTCGGCCGTGGCCTCGGTGGTGCCGGTGACGCTGATCAGAGGGGCGAGTAGCAGAAGGGCGACCGGTGCCCAGCGCGCGCTCAGGCGCATATGTGCTCCTTGAAGGGTACGGAACCGTTCACGGACCCGCCGGGGACGGGTCGCGAACGACGAACACCCTTCCTTCGTCCCGGACCCGCCCACGACTTGAGCGGCACCGACCGGATGGAGCAGCCGCACAGTTCAGGAATCGAGATCACCGAGGGCGGGAGGGCGCGGGCGGCCCCGGGTCTCTCCGTACGTCGCCGGGCCGGAGACAGAAGCGCGGTCGCCGTCCGGCACCCCGGATACGACGACCGCGCCAGGTGCGGGCGTTACGCGCCGCTGGCCTCGATCATGTCCTCGCGCTCGACGATCTTGACGCGGTCGCGGCCCTGCGGCTCGCCCAGCGCCTTCTCCGCGGCGTCCAGCCGGTACCAGCCCTCCCAGGTGGTGAAGCGGACGTTCCGCTCACCGAGGAACGCGTCCACGCTCTCCGGGGCGGGCGAGGAGGGCGTGTGCAGACGGCCGTTGGTGCGGTCGTCCAGCAGGCTGGCGACCGTCTCGTTGGCGTCACCCTTGGTGTGACCGATCAGGCCCACGGGACCGCGCCGGATCCAGCCGGTGACATACGTCGACCGGAGGTGCTCGCCGGTCTCCCCGATCACCCGGCCGCCCTGGTCGGGGACGGTGCCCGACTCGACGTCCCAGGGCAGCTTGGGCAGCTTGTCGGAGAGGTAGCCGACCGCGCGGTAGACCGAGGTGATGTCCCAGTCCTTGAACGTGCCGGTGCCCTTGACGTTGCCGGTGCCGTCGAGGACGGTACGTTCCGTGCGCAGGCCGACGACTTCGCCGTTCTCGCCGAGGATCTCGGTCGGCGACTCGAAGAAGTGCAGGAACAGCTTGTGCGGCCGGTCGCCGACATCGCGGATGGCCCAGTTCTCGAGGGTCTTGGCGACCATGTCGGCCTGCTTGTTGCCGCGCCGGGTCGCGATCGAGCCGTCGTCGTAGTCGATGTCCTCGGGGTCGACGATGACCTCGATGTTCGGCGAGTGGTCCAGCTCGCGCAGCTCCATCGGGCTGAACTTCGCCTGCGCCGGGCCCCGGCGACCGAAGACGTGGACCTCCAGGGCCTTGTTGGCCTTGAGGCCGTCGTACACGTTCGGCGGGATCTCGGTCGGCAGCAGTTCGTCCGCGGTCTTGGCGAGGATCCGCGCCACGTCGAGCGCGACATTGCCGACGCCGAGGACGGCGACCTTCTCCGCCGTGAGCGGCCAGGTGCGCGGGACGTCGGGGTGACCGTCGTACCAGGAGACGAAGTCGGCCGCGCCGTACGAGCCGTCGAGGTCGATGCCCGGTATGTCGAGGGCCCGGTCGGCCGTCGCGCCCGTGGAGAAGATCACGCCGTCGTAGAAGGCGTGCAGGTCGTCCAGGGTGATGTCGCTCGGGTAGTCGACATTGCCGAAGAAGCGGACCTGGGGCTTGTCGAGGACCTGGTGCAGGGCCGTGATGATGCCCTTGATGCGCGGGTGGTCGGGGGCGACGCCGTAACGGATCAGGCCGAACGGGGCCGGCATCCGCTCGAAGAGGTCGATGGACACACCGGGTTCGGCCGCCACTGCGGACTTCAGCAGCGCGTCGGCAGCGTAGATCCCGGCGGGGCCGGCTCCGACAATGGCTACCCGCAGAGGGCGAGACATGTTCAGGTTCCCTTCGAACGGCGAGTGACTCAACGGGAAAGCCTAAACTAAGGCAATCCTTAGTCGGTAGTCGGCTTGGACCTATGCCCTCATAAGCTGGTCTTATGAGCTGCCAGTGGCCGGAAACGCGCCGTCCCGCGGCCCTCCCGCTCCCACCGCAGCCTCGTTCACCGGCCTTGTCACCGGAAGAAAGCATGCCGTCCGCCCGGCCCCCGCGTCCGGTACGTCACCGACCTCGCCTACGAGCCGGCGACCGCCGCAACCGCGACGAGGACATCTTCCTCGCCTCCCGGCGCACCACGCGCGCGGGGTCGCCGTCGTCGAACGGCGGTTCCAGCTCGGCTGTGGAGGCGGCGCACCACGCGCGCGGGGTCGCCCTTCGCCACGACGTCGTCCCACCGGCTGTCCAGCGCGGGCCACAGGTCGAAGCCCGGGTCCCCCGCGAGCGGCTCCGGGTCGATCGCGAGCCAGGGCGCGCGCTCCCCGGCGAGGACGTTGCCGTAGTGCAGGTCCCAGTGCAGCATCCGGGCGCCCGGCTCGCCCACCAGCTCGGCGACCGCCGATGCCCAGCCGCGCAGGAGCCGCCGGTCGTCGGGGTCCGCCGGCGCCGTGACCGCCCGCGGCACCTGGTCCAGCATCCCGGCGGCGATATCGCCGAGGCTCCGCAGCCCCGGGGGCGCGGGGACGGCGACCAGCCGCGTCAGGAGCCCGGCGAGGATGCCGAGCGCGGCGTCGTCGTCCTCGACCGAGGCCAGGGTGCGGGAGCCGTCCAGCCGCTCCAGGAGCATGGCACCGCTCCCGGGATCGCCGTGGAGCAGCCGCACCGTCCCGTCGCCGTTCCAGGTCCGCAGCCCGATGAGCACGGCGGTGGTCTCCTCCCGGGGCTGCTGGAGCCGGAGGACCGCGCGGGTGCCGTCCGCCCGCAGGACCGGCAGCGCCAGGAGGCTTCCCCCGCCCCGGCCGCGCCGTCGCGTACCAGCTCCCAGCGGTCCAGGAACTCCGCCGCCAGCGCGGGCAGTCCGGCGATCCATTCCTTCCCCGCCCCGTCGCCGCCCCGGGTGTACGACGCCGCCGGACCGTCCGGGATCTCGACCGCTCTCCCCGTACCCGTACCGCACCTCCTCTTCCTGATGGGCTGCGTTCCGGTCACCGGGCCGGCAGGAGCCGCTCGTACATCCTCATCCTCCGGCCACGGACCTGCGCGTCCGTCACCGGTGTGAAGTACTCCGCCAGTACGGAGGTCTTCACCCGGTCCCGCTCCCCCGCCACCGGCTTCGCCACCCGCGCCGCGTCCGATACCAGCAGTATCCGCCGCTGGTCCAGCATCGCGGCCCGAATCCGGGCGGGTTCCGCCTCCACACCCTTCAGCGTCCCGGACTCCTCCGGGCCCTCCGCCAGGGCGATGTCCCGCAGACCGGCGAAGGCGTCGGGAGAGACCAGCCTGGTGTCCCGCCGTGCCGCCGGTACGTAGAGCACGGCGGCCCCGGCCTTCTCCAACCGCCGCACCTCTTCCGCCACCGCCAGGACATCGTCCACCCGACTCTCCGGGGACCGCTTGGCCAGCGACTGCGGCAGCAGCGCCACCACCACGACGGCGGCCAGCACCGGGGGAATCCACACCGGCGCTCCCGGGAAACGCGGCACGGCCACCCGTGCCAACGCGCCGGGAAACACACCGATCAGCAGCGCCAGACCCAGCAGGCTGAACAGTACATACCGGTCCAGGAACAGCGGCTGGACCAGGGAGAGGCCGATCAGACCGATCTGTGGCACCACCAGCAGTGGCAGCCCGACAGCCGCCACCGACAACTCGCCCGTCCGGGGCCGGTCCAGTAGGGCGCCGAGCCCGCCGATCGCCAGCAGGACCGCCGGGCCGATCATCATGTGCCAGGTCAACGGCGGTATCCAGGAGACCTGTTCGGACTGGCTCCGACTGAAGAGGACCAACGGCAGCACACCCGCCACAGCGACCGCCGAGGCCACCGCCCAGCGTATCCACACCCCGCGCCCGACGCGCGCCCGGACCAGGGTCACCAGATGCGCCGAAAGGACCATCAGCGAGAGCCAGTTCAGCAGCCCGCACATGAGGACCGTACCGCTGTAGGCCACCCAGCACACCGCCCGGCCGCGTTCCTGGACCACGGTCACCAGCAGCAGTGTCGAGATCCCCGCCCCGGCCGCGACCAGTGCGTACGGGCGGCCCTCCTGAAGGTAGAACTGCACGGCCGGAAGCAGCCCGAACACCAGTCCTCCCGCCAGTCCCACCCGGACCCCGGCCAGCCGGTACCCGATGGCCGCCACACACGCCGCCGCCACCGCCATGGCCAGCACGGAGGGCAACCGCAGGGTCGCGGTGCCGGGGCCGAAACAGGCGAAGAGCCCATGCATGAACAGGTAGTAGAGCCCATGCACAACGTCGACATTCCCCACCATACGCACGATATCGCCCGTGGACCGCTCGGCCACCTGCCAGGTCGCGGCCTCGTCCCGCCACACACTGCCCTGCCGGGACAGCCCCCACAGACCGAGGGCGAGAGTCCACAGCATCGGTATCAGCCATATGGCCGGCCCTCTGTGAAGAAAGCTTCGGATCAAGGCTGTTGGGGATGTCATCAACGTTTTCCGGCCCTCGGGCAGTCGTCCGAACAGTGATGCCACTCACCGGTCGGAAAGGGCACGCGCCCCAGCCTGCACCAGTTCGAAACCCACTGAACAGCGGCGCGACCGGGGCCGCCACGGAATTTCGCGCCCCCGGCGGGCCGGTGTGGAGTTCACCGACTCCGCCAGGGGCGTGCCTCCTTACGGTTCCGGTCAGGCGGCGCTCGCGCCACTGCGGCGCCTGAACCACCACAGGCCGCCGACGACGAGGGCGGCGACGGCTACCGCGAGAGCGATGATCAGGGCGGTTTTCGAGCCGCCGTCGCCCTTGCCCACCGGGGTGGTGGTGCCGGTTTCCGTGGGTGACGGTGTGTTCGGCGACGCGCTCGTGGCCGGGGCGGACGGTGTGGCCGGGGCGGGCTCGGTGGCCGGGCCGGGGCCGATGGGCTTCGCGCCGGGCGCCGCGGGCTTGAGCGCGAGGGTCGGCGCGAGGTTGCCGTTCACTCCGCTCGCGGGCTTCTCCAGTTCGATCCAGCGGTCGGTGTTCCCGTCGCTGTAGGTCTGGAGGGTCTTGAAGGCCAGGGACTCGACATCCGGGAGCTGACGCACCGTCACGGTGAACTCGGCGTCCTCACCAGCTGCCAGCGCGGGGCCGGACACGGTGTAACCCCGCTCCGTGGCCGCGTACTTCCAGCCCTTGGGGCCTTCCTCGTAGCTGACGTCGGACGGCGCGATGCCATCCGGGAGGACCACCTCCAGCTTGGTGATCCCCGACTCCGACTCCGACTCGGCGTTGAAGGCCAGGGTGACATTCTCGGCGAGGGCGACGGCCGAGCCGCCTTCCACCTCGACCTCCACATGGGCGGACGCCGGAACGGCGAGAGCGAGTGAGGCCGCTACGGCGAGGACGGTGACGGTGGACAGCCGCTGCACGGCGCGCGGCAGCCGGTGGGTACGGGGCACTGGTGACTCCTGTGAGGTAACGGTGTTGCGGGCACGCCGAGGCGCGCCCCGAGGTCGTACTGCTGGACGGCGGGGACTGCGCCCGCCGGGGGACCTCGGCGCACCACGGCGTGCGCCAGCACCAGGGAGTTGCTCGGAGGCGGCTGTGCCCACGCCCCCGCGGGCCGCAGGACGCGCGGTGCCGCGAAGGGCGGTACGGCCGGAACCAGCCGTACGAGAAAGCCGACGATCACCTTGCCGGCGCGTTCGCCCAGCTCCCCCAGGGCCCGGCAGGCGGTGTCCGCCCGCTGGAGGCACCAGGCCACGAGCAGGGCCGCCGCGATATGGGCGGCGGTCATCGACACCCCGTGATGGCCGGCGTGCCACGCCTCGTGCACACCGCCGGAGACATCGTGGCGGTCCATCGAGTGCGGCGCCCGCGCGGAGTGCGCGTAGGACCGTGTGAGCCAGTGATGCAGGGCAGCCTGCGCGGCACCGGTCGCGACCATCGCCGTGGGCAGCGAACTCGGCCCGCGGGCAACGGGAACGGCCAGCAGGAAGAGCAGGACCAGAGCGATTCCCGTGCCAGGCCAGGGCACCGGATGCCCCGATGCCAGGTGGTGCCCGGTGAGCCCGAGCCCCGTACTCACCACGCTGAACACCCCGGCGCGGGCAGCGGCGGCCGGCACGCCTGTCACCGGACTCGGCTGACTCGGCGCGCGGCGCGGGCACCTCGCATGCATGACATGGCGGCCCCATCATGCGCCATGATCCCGAATCACTGGAACGCGCTTCCGATATGTCCACCAGTGGGCGCTGCGGGCGGCCCCACCGCATTCATACCCCTCACTGGGAAACCACCGACGATCGCACGCGAGAAAGTGCAGTGGTTCGTCACCATCTACAACCCTGTGGGCGAGAAATGCAGCGGGGCTCTCACCTCGAAAACGCGCATCGCCACGGCGGAGCGCTGCGTCGCTGATTCCTCCGGGAAGGTCCACAAGGGGGAATTCCAAGTACTCCTGGGGGCCTTCTCCGACTACAAGCAGTCCGCGACGACCAAGGACGCGCGTGTTCTGAACCGTAAGACGGACGTGGCCATGCTTGTTCTTCCCGCCGGGATGAAAGGAGCCGGCATCCCGACCGTCTCCAGGACGGAGCCTGAGAGAGAGCGGAACGCGACCCTGTACGGCAGCGGACGGACACCTCAGGACACGGAAGGAAAGCTGATCCACTCCTTGGACGTCGGGGTGTCCCGGGCGGGTGAGGGGTCGTCCGAGGTCCAGACCGGGGGCAAACGGCACTGTGCGTGTGACGGAGACTCCGGAGGTCCCCTGGTCCGGAAGGTCGGCGGCAAGTACCAGTTGCTGGCGGTGATTCACGCGTCGAATCTCAAGCAGGGTGAGTGCCCCGAGAAGTCCGCTGAAGAGAGGCGGACCGTGGTTGGCACAACCGCCGCCTACTACGAGCAGCTCACGGCGGGATGACGTCCGGGCCGCCGTCCCGCGAGGGGGGTCTCAACTGGCGAACAGGACGCTGCGGAAGTGGCTGTTCCGGACCGTTCCACGGGCGGGGATCTCTGCCGTGTGGGTGCCTGCGCAGCCGGTTCTCTCGTACAGCAGAACAAGGTCGTCGGTCGCGTTCGACGCCTTGCCCTCGCCTTCGATGTCGAAGCAGTGGTTCGACGTCGGGTTGTCCAGCGCTCGCGGAGACGAGGCGACGCTGTAGGAGAAGTAGCCGATGGCATCGGCGGTGAACCGCACGCTGCGAAAGGCGGCCTTCCGGCTCTGAGTCGAGGCCAGGACATGGCGTGTCCCTGAGCAGTTCGGGCCGCTGAAGAGTTCGGCCTCCTGGTCGGTCCCGTTCACCGTGGGGCCGGAAGCGTCGAGGTAGCTGTAACAGCGCGCCGCTGTAGGGTTTTCGATCATCTGTGAGGCGGGCGGCGGCGTGTACGTGAAGGTGCCCCTCGCCGCCCACGCGGTCACGGGCTGGGCCGCCAGGCACAGGGCGGCGAGTAGACAGAAAGCCGGGGAGAAACGGGACATGTGAAGCCTTTCGCGATGGCCCGGCGGGCTGAGGATGTCGTAGAAGCCGCTTGGCATTCCGGGCATTCCACGGGCCCGCGTCGGCCGGGCGTCGTACGGTCCGGCATGGCGATGAGGCGGCCCGAGCGGCAGGCCCCTGGTTCGGGGGCCTGCCCGAGCTGAGAGTCGATCAGTCGATGAACTCCAGGCTTGCGAACTGCACGTCGAAGGCGCCGGTGTGCGGCCGGATCACCTCGGCGTGGCTGCCGACACATCCCGGCCTCTCGAAGAGGAGCGCGGTCTTGCTGGTGTTGTTCTGGGCGCGGCCGTCGCCGGTGACGGTGTAGCAGTGGCCGAGCCGGGGGTTGTCGATGGTCTCCAGACCGGTGGTGGGGTTGGTGTAGATGAACTCCCCCCCAACCGCGGCGTAGGAGCCGCCGGCTCCTCCGAAGGTGAGCGCGGTGGCGGCGCCAAGGGCGGCCAGGGCAAAGGTGATACGCCTCATTGGTTCTCCATTTTCGGGTCGTCCGCGTGGCCGCACGGTGGATACGCGGACGGAGCGGCCAGGGCCTGGTCTGAACAGCCGAAGCGGTGGCTGACGGGAACCAGCCTGACAGCCCGAAACAGAAGAGGATCGATTCAGCAAATATCATACTTTGGGACGCCGTGAGCACGTTCTCGTGCTGCTCCTCGCTCACGCCCTGGGCACACTCCCAGAGCGCGATAAGGTTCACGGCCCGTCTGCCGCCTGCCCGCGTACCGCGACACCGGCCGCGTACCGCAATACCGGGGACGGGGAGCGTCGGGGACGAGTGGGATCCCACGAGCCATGACCAGCCCAGCACCGTCGCGATCGTGCCGATCACTCTCATCGGCCTGGCCGTCGCGGCGGCGATGGCCGTATACGGCTGCGCCGCGCCGGCCCGGCACGGCATTCGACGTCGGGCCCCGGTGTCCGGCTGCGCGCGGGCGCCGCGATAGCCGTGGCGGCGGTTCCGATGTACGGCTGGGACGCCCTGCGTCTCGTTCGGGACGAGACGATGACGGACCAGGCGTGCAAGGCCGAGGTGTCCTCGGCGCAGGCGGCGCACATCGTCGGCGTCGCTGTCTCCTACCTGCCGCCGCACCTGAACTGCCTTGCCACAGGAGGGGGTTCGCATGCCGCCGCCGTACCGGGCTACGTCAACCCCGCCATGACAGCCCCGTTGAGCGCGAGGGCGAGGAAGACCAGGCCGGCTTCGGCGAGCCGGGCGGACAGCGCGACGATTCGGATCTTGGCGCCCCGGTGGAACAGGGCACGGTGCAGTGCGACCGGAGTGGCAAGGATCGCCGAGGAGACCACCGTGAGCAGCAGGGTGACCACGTACGTGGTGCGTTCGAAGGTGTCGAGGTATGGAAACCTGCTGGTGAAGGCCACTCCGAGGAGAAAGGCGAAGACGATCTGGACGCCGGTCCGAACGACTCTCAGTTCCTGGAGGAGCTCGATCAGGTTGCGGTCGGCCCGCTCCGCGGGTGTCTCCCCGCCGGACGGAGCCGGACCGTCACCCGGCGGGACAGGCGTATGAGACATGAGGTCATTGTTCTCCGGCCGTCCCGGCCGCATCGCGCGGCACACCGGCGGTCGGCTTTACCTCTCCTTGTCCCTGCGTGCGATGGCTTCGGTTGCGGAGCGATGCGGGTGAAGCGCAGGCCCATACCGGGCAGTGGGACCCTTGACCCTCGGGTCTGGCCCCGTTGCTCACCCGGCTGTCCGCCACGGCGGACAGCCGGGTGAGCAACGGGGCGCTTCCACTCTGCGGTCTGCCGTCGGCTGGAGGCAATGTCATGAACAGCATTACCCGGGAGACATCCGCTCTCGGGCCGGTGGTCGCCGGTACCGACGGTTCGGAGAAAGCGATGGAGGCGGTGTTGTGGGCGGCCGGTGAGGCGGCGGCACGGAAGCAGCCTCTGGCCGTGGTCCACGCGATCGGCGTCGAACAGGCCGGTTACGTGGCCCACGACGAGTCCCATCGCGTCCTGGACACCGCCAAGGAGGTTCTCGATGATGCCGCGACGCTGGTGTCGCGGTGGTAACCCCAGGTGGCCGTGTCCACGGTGCTGAGCCGGGACGAGCCGGCGGAGAGCCTGCTGGAAGCCGCGGGCGGCGCGGGCACGATCGTGGTCGGCTCCCGCGGGCTCGGTGGTTTCGGCGCGCTGCTGCTGGGTTCGGTCGGGCTCCGTGTCGCGGCCCGCGCGCGGGCCGGTCGTTGTCGTACGGGACGCGGTCGAGGCCCCGGCGGGCGTCGTGCTCGCGGCGGTACGGGACGACGGGGACCGCGGCACGCTGCGGTTCGCGGCGCGGACGGCGCCGCCGCACGGCACCTCGCTGCGGGTGGTGAGCGTCTGGATGTTCCCGCAGAACATGGGCAGCAGGGTGCCGATGGTCGATGATGTGAGCGGCGTCGCACGGGCGGAGGCCCGCGCCGTGGTTCCCCGCCGACAGCCGGGTCCTCGACGGCCCGCGCGGCTTCAGCGGGGGCTGATCGGAACCGTCCACACCAGCCGTGTACCGCCCTTCCCCGGTGTGGTGACCGTCATTTCCCCGCCCAGGCTCTCCGCCCTGCTCGCGAGGTTTTCCAGGCCGCCGCGGTGGCCGCCCGGCGCGATGCCCGCGCCGTTGTCCGTGACCGCAAGGGTCAGCAGGCCGTCCCGTACGACCAGTGCCACCTCCGCGCCGGTGGCGTGCGCGTGCCGGGCGACATTGCTCAGGGCCTCGCTCAGTACGGCGACGGCGTGTTCGCCCACCTCGTGCGGCACATCCGTGTCGATGAGCCCCTCCATGCGCAGCGCGGGGGTGAAACCGAGGGAGCGTACGGTCTGCTCCACCAGCAGGGTGATCCGCAGCCGCAGCCCCTGCCGTGCGGCTCCGGTGCCGTGGGCGCGGAGGCCGAAGATGGTGGAGCGGATGATCTTGATGGTCTCGTCCAGGTCGTCCACCGCGCGCAGCAGCCGTTCCCGCGCCGCCGGGTGATCCACGAACCGTATGGTGCTCTGGAGCGTCATTCCGGTGGCGAACAGCCGCTGAATGGCCAGGTCGTGCAGGTCACGGGCGATCCGGTCGCGGTCCTCCAGCAGTGTGAGCTGCTCGGCGGAGCGTCGGCGCCCGGCCAGTTCCATGGCCAGCGCGGCCTGCCCGGCGAAGGCGAGCA
The DNA here is from genome assembly GCF_044752945.1 of Streptomyces sp. NPDC088554. Taxonomy (NCBI): domain Bacteria; kingdom Bacillati; phylum Actinomycetota; class Actinomycetes; order Kitasatosporales; family Streptomycetaceae; genus Streptomyces; species Streptomyces sp. NPDC088554. Next base: position 132,458 of record NZ_JBIVMF010000013.1, read on the forward strand.
GCGGCGCCGTCTCGGTCTCGGTGAACGGAGGCCCGCCGCGCACCCGGGCCAGCAGCAGTACGCCCCGTACCCCGTCGTCGGCGCCCATCGGCACCGCGACGGCGGGCCCGAGCCCCGCCCACCTCGGCGGCCCGGTGGTGATCCTCGGGTCGTGCTCGACGTCGGAACTGATCAGTGGGCGCCGCGCGTGCAGGGCGGCGCCCACGAAGGAGCCCTCCCGGGGCAGCACCAGCCCGTCGTGGGCATCCGCGTCGACCCCGGCGGCCAGCGCGACCCGCAGGATGTCCCCGGCCTGCTCGGGAAGTGCCAGAACCCCCAGGTCCGCGGCGAGGATACGGCGGGAGTGGTCCACGATCAGCGGCACGACCTGTGTCTCGTCCGCCCCGGAGAGCAGACTTGCCACGATCTCGGCGTTGGCCTCCAGCCAGCGCTGCCGGTCCCGGGCCCGCTCGTACAGCCGGGCGTTCTCGATGGCCGCTCCGGCGGCCTCGGCCAGGGTGGCGAGGACGGTCTCGTCCTCACTGCCGAAATCCTCGCCCCCGCGTTTCTCCGTGAGGTAGAGGTTGCCGAAGACTTCGTCGCGTACCCGCACCGGCACTCCGAGGAACGAGTGCATGGGCGGATGGTGCGGCGGAAAACCGCGTGACGCGGGGTGGCGGGCCAGCTCCTGGAGCCGCAGCGGCTCGGGGTGCCGGATCAGTTCGCCCAGGAGCCCGTGGCCCTCGGGAAAGTGTCCGATGGCCCGGATCTGCTCCTCGGTGAGACCTACCGGGACGAACCGGGACAGTCCGGTGTCCTCTCCGATGACTCCCAGAGCGCCGTACTCGGCGTCCACGAGGATCACGGCGGCCTCCACGATATGCCGCAGCACCTGTGCCAGATCCAGTTCGCGCCCGATCGAGAGCACGGCTTCCAGCAGACTCTGTACGGACTCGGGGGTGCCGTGCTGTACGGCGTCCAGATGGGCCTGCAACTCATCCGGCAGAGTGTCGGCCCGCCGTCCCTCCGCGGCGAGCCGTCCGCTCGGGTTGTCGCCCACGTTTCCTCCGCCGGGGTCGGCCACCCGTTCCCCGGGCTCACTTCCACGGTAGCGACCCATGGCGTCCCGGCATCCCGGACCCGACCGGCCCTACCCCCGACGCGCGGGGGCGCGAAGACTCGGTGGTGTGACCCCGAAGGCCCGAGGGAGCGACGACAGGAGTGCCAACCATGCGTACCAAGCAGTGGACCGTGCAGATCTACCTCACGGAAGACGACGACAACACCCGGGCTCGCGCGGTCCTGACCACCGGGGACACCTCGCGCATCGCGGGGAACGGAGTGGCCCGGCGCAATCCGGTCGACCGTGCCGTCCCGGAGATCGGTGACGAACTCGCGGCCGGCCGCGCGCTGGAGGATCTCGCCATCCGCCTGCACGACGTCGCCTCGGACGACATCATGGAACTGGCCGCCCGCTTCCGGCCCGTCTGACGTGACGGAAGCGGGCGGCTCCCCGGCCGGTGGCCGGGACGTCAGGCGGCTGGAACGCACACGTCAGTGGCTGTGGCGTACGGAGATCCGGCCTCCGGTGACCTGCCGGGGGAATGCCGATCCACAGTCCCCGGTCGCCGCCCGCCCAGGGCGCCCGCTCCTCCAGCCGGAGCACCTGTCCCGGGTCGGTGACCACCTGCGCGGCGCCGACGACCAGGACGCTCCATCCCTGGCTGAGGGGGTCGTCGATGTGGTCCACCTCGAAGGCGACCGACCGGCCCACCGCCGCCGCGGGGGCGGCACCCGGTGCCGTACGGAACGCGACCAGGTCACCGTCGACCGTGTAGTTCACCGGGAAGACCGCGGGATCGCCGCCGACGGTCACCACCACCCTGCCCACCCCGCGGGTCGACAGGAGCGTATGGCACTCCTCGGGACTCAGCGGGACGGGTACCGGGTGAAGGCCCGCCCTGCCGACACCGACCGGCAGATCGGCCGTGGCACCCACCAGTTCCTCGGCGGTGGTCTCCAGCGCGTCCGCCAGGCGCAGCAGAAAGCCGGTGCCAGGCGCCGCCGATCCCTCCTCCAGATACTGGATGTATCCGGGGGCCGAGCCCGCCCGCAACGCCACGTCCTCGCGCGTGAGCCCCAGCTCCGTACGCCGTGCCACGGCCCGGCGGCCCAGGTCGGACCGTGCCCGCGTGTTCTCCGGGCCTTCGGGGCCTCCGGTGGCTTCCGGTTTCTCCGGCATGGTGCCCGCCTTTCTCCGGCCGCCTTCGTCACGCGGCGGTACGTTCCAGTACGACTTTCAGGGCTCCGCTGTCGGTCTCGGCCGAGAACACGCCGTACGCCTCCTCCATCCGGTCGAGGGCGAAACGGTGCGTGACCAGTGAGGAGGCGGGCAGCCGTCCCGCGGCCGCCATACCCAGCAGCATGGGCGTGGAAGAGGTGTCCACCAGACCGGTGGTCAGGGTGAGGTCCTTGATCCAGAGGTCTTCGAGATGGAGCACCGCCGGTTTGCCATGGACCCCGATGTTGGCGACGTGGCCGCAGGGGCGCACCATCCGTGTGCACATCTCGAAGCTCTCCGGCACGCCCACCGCCTCGATGGTCACATCCGCTCCGGCGCCCGCGGTCAGCTCACGGACCAGGCTCTCGGGGTCCTCGGCGGCGTTCGCGACGGCGTCGGCGCCGAGCCGGCGCGCGTGCTCCAGGCGGGACGGTGCCAGGTCGACCGCGATGATCCGGCCGGGACTCAACAGCCGGGCCGTCGCGATCACGGCCAGCCCGATCGGTCCCGCGCCGACCACCACGACGGTATCGCCGGGCCGCACAGAGCCGTTCAGCACCCCGACTTCGTAGGCGGTCGGGAAGATGTCGGCGAGAAGCACGGCGTCCCCGCTGTCCAGGGCGGCCGGCAGGGGATGGACGCCGAGGTCGGCGAAAGGCAGCCGGGCGTACTCGGCCTGGGTGCCGTCGATCAGATGGCCCAGCACCCAGCCCCCGCCGCCGAGACACTGCCCGTAACGGGCCTCACGGCAGAACCGGCAGCGTCCGCACGCCGAGATACAGGAGGCCAGCACCCGGTCCCCGGGACGTACGGAACGTACCTCGCGCCCCACCTCCACCACTTCCCCCACCGCTTCGTGCCCGAGCACGGTACCGGCGGCGACTTCGGGGACATCCCCCTTGAGGATGTGGAGATCGGTGCCGCAGATGGTGGTGGCGTCGACCCGGATGATCGCGTCGGACGGGTCCGTGATCGCGGCGTCGGGGACGTTGTCCCAGGAGGACTGTCCGGGACCGTGAAAGACGAGTGCCTTCATGATGTGCCTCCTGCTGTACTAAGTGCGGTTGCGCCCCGGCAGGCTCCGTGGCTCATCCGTACGGGACGATCACCACCGGGCAGGCCGCGTGGTGCACTGCCGCCGAGAGAACGTGCCCGACCTTGGGCGCGAACACGGGTCTGGTCCTGCGGCGGCCGACGACAAGCAGTCCGGCGCCCGCGGCGCCCCGGACCACCGCGCGGGCCGGGCTCTCCATCCGTACGGTGTCGGTCGTGCGTACACCGGGGAACTTCTCGCGCCAGGGACGCAGGGCCTCGGCCAGTTCCCGCCCGGCGTCCTTCGCCGCTTCCTCGGTGGGGTACGGATCCGGGCCACCCCGGGTGCACGCGGGCGCGGGAAGGTTCCTGCCGTGGACGGCGCGCAGCACGGCACCGCGCCGGGCAGCGCTGTCGAAGGCGAACGCGAGCAGTTCGTCGCAGGGCCCGCGCAGTCCCAGCGCCACCACCACCTCGCCGTCGTCCGGGCCGGGCACGGTGTCCTGGCCGGCCCGGACGAGAGCCGTCGGGGTGACGGAGCGTGCCATGACGTTCATGCCGATGTCCCCCAGGAAGTAGCCGGCCAGGGGTGCCAGGTCCCGGGAACCTAGGACCAGCAGCTCCGACTCGGCGGCGGCTTCGAGGAGGGCGTGCACCGGGTCCACAGCCACCAGTTCCTCGACGATGGACAGCTCCGGGCAGTGTTCCTCCACCGTGGCGAGTGCCTCCCGCAGGATCCGCTCGGACCAGTAGTTCTGGTCGTAGTGCCGAGCGCTCGCCGGTTTTCCCTCGGCCGGTTCGGTGTCCAGCAGCACCCACGCGTGCAGCAGACGCAGGGTCGCGCCCCGGGACTCGGCTTCCCGCGCGGCCCAGTGGGCGGCGGACAGCGATTCCGGGGTGCCGTCCAGCCCCACGGTGACGACGGGGTTCATGACCGGGCCCCTCCACCGCGAGCCCCACTGGTGGCGCCCGCCGGGTGCGTGAGTTCGGGGGTGACCGAGACGACGCCGTCGACGCCGGCGCACAGCCGTACCAGCACGGGGATCAGGCGCCGTTCCGCCACTGTGCCGCGCAGTGTCACCTGGCCCTCCTTGACGTCTGCTGTGACGGCGCCGGGTGCCAGTCCCAGCGTTCCCGCCAGGACGTCGTGGGAGATCTCCTCCCGGATGGCGTGGTCCTGCCGCAGGAACACCCGCAGCAGATCACGGCGGCTGACGATGCCCAGCAGCCGGTCCGCCTCGTCCACCACGGGCAGCCGTTTGACGTTCTGCACCGCCATGAGACGGGCGGCCTCCACCACGGTCCACTCAGGACGCGCGCAGATCACCGGAGCGGACATGATCTCCTCGGCGGTACTGCCCTCGGCCCTGGCGCGCTCCCACGCCTCGAAGCGGGGCAGGGGCGTCAGCCCCGACGGATCGGGCCGGCCGGCCGCTTTGCGCAGCAGATCCGCCTCGGACACGAGCCCGGCCGGGCGGCCCGCCTCGTCGAGTACCGGCACGGCACTCACTCCGTTGTCCGTCAGCGCCCTGGCGATCTCCTTGAACGGTGTACCGAGTCGTACGGTGACGACATCGCGGGTCATGAGTTCACCGATTCTCCGGTGTTCCATGTCCTCACTCCCTTCCCAGGCCGCTGACCGCGGCAGCCGCGGCCGCCCCTCCAGGGTCCGCGCCGTCGCGACCGCGCGGCATGAGCCACTCGGCCCCCGCGGGGGCCGAGTGGTCTCGCGGCGGGGCCCCACCGGCCCCTGCCGGGATCCCCGTCAGGCCGCCACGGTGGAGGCAGGGACGGAAATCACCTGGGAGGCACCCGTGCTCGCACAAGGACTCGACACGACGACGGTGACCGGTCTCGTATCCGACGCCACAGCCGCGCCGTCGATGCACAACGCGCAGCCGTGGCGGTTCCGCTACACGACGGGCGACGGCGGCTTCGCGCTCTTCGCGGATCCCGAGCGCGTCATGCCGTACGCGGACCCCACCAGGCGCGGCCTGCACATCGGCTGCGGCGCGGCCCTGCTGAACCTGCGGGTCGCCGTCGCGCACGCGGGCCGGAACCCGGTGACGGCACTCCTGCCCGACCCGGCGGTTCCGGAGCTGCTGGCGACCGTACGAACCGACGCGCCGTCGACCGGGCCACCCGGCGAACCGGCCGGGCTGTACCCGGCCATCCGGGACCGCCACACCAGCCGGTACCCCTTCACCGACCAGGAGATACCGCAGGACGTCAGGACCGCGCTCCGCCACGCCGCCCGTACGGAGGGCGCCGAACTCGCCTTTCTGCGGGGACCGCACCTCCAGGCCGTACTGGATCTAACCCGCGACGCCGAGGGCTACGACCTCATGGACGCCGACAAGAACGCGGAGACGGAGCACTGGACCCGGGACACCCACACCGAGGCGCCCACCGACGGGGTGCCGGACTACGCCCTCGGGCCGCGCAAGCGGGGCGGAGCGGCGCCCACCCGTGACTTCGCGGGCCGGACCGCCCACCCCGGCCGCCCACTGGCCGACTTCGAGAAACATCCCCACCTGGCGCTGCTGAGCACACCGGCGGACGGCCCCGCCGACTGGCTGCGAGCGGGCCAGGCACTGGAGCTCGTCCTGTTGACGGCCACCCTGCACGGGCTGGTCGCCTCCTTCGCCACCCAGGCCATCGAACGGCCGGACCTGCGGTGGCTGCTGCGCGACCCGGTCTCGGGCGCCGGACACGCCCAGATGATTCTCCGGCTGGGATACGGCCCCCGGGGACCCCGCACGCCACGCCGCCCCGTACGGGAGGTACTGACGATCCAGGACCGACCGGGCTGACCGGCACCGACAAGACCGGCAGCCGTTTTCGCAAGACCGGCAACCGTTTCGAGGAAGGCGGTGGGCGCGATGGAGCTTCCCGTGGTCGTGGGCATCGACGGATCGGAAGGCAGCCTGTGGGCGGTCGACTGGGCGGCCGCCGAGGCGGAACGTACCGGCCTGCCGTTGCGGCTGGTCCACGCTTCCCTCTGGGAGCACTACGAAGGGATATGGCCCCGGCGTTCCCCGGACCGCCCCTCCGAGCAGATCTACGCCGAGAACCTTGTCGCGTCCGCCGAGCAACGGGTGAACCGGCTCGCCCCGGACGTGAAGGTGTCCACCGGCATACAGCCGGAGGACCCGGTGGCCGCCCTCCTCGCAGAAGGGCGGGAAGCGGCCCTGCTCGTGGTGGGACCACGCGGCCACGGCACGGTCGCGGGCATGCTCCTGGGCTCCGTGGGCCTGGCCGTCGCCGCCGGGGCCCGCTGCCCGGTCGTGGTGGCCCGCGGCGAGGAACCCAACCGCCGGGGCGCCTTCCGACGGGTGGTCCTGGGCGTCGGGGAGTCCACCGGGTCCACCGTCGCCGCGCACTTCGCCTTCCGCGCGGCCCGCGCACGCGGCTGCGAACTCCTCGCCGTACGCGCCTGGCGCAGCCCGGCCCGCGAGAACATGCCCTACCCCCAGCCGGGCGGCGAGCAGGAGAGGAACTGCCACCGGCAGGCGGACGAGTACATGGACCGGGTGCTGGACGTCGTCCTCCATACGTACCCGGAGGTGGAGCTGCGCCGAAAAACCGTGCACGGAACGACGCATCAGACCCTGCTGGAGGAGGCGGCCGACGCCGATCTGCTCGTGGTCGGTGCCAGACGGCGGCACGGAGCCCTCGGCCTCCAGCTCGGACGCGTCAACCACGCGATGCTGCACCACGCTCCGTGCCCGGTCGCCGTCGTCCCGGCCCCGAGCCGACCATGAGGATGTGACCACCATGCCCGACCAGGAAACCGTCCTCGGCACGCGGATCGCCACCCGCCGTCAGCACCTGGGGCTCACCCGTGAGGCGGTGGCCGAACTCGTCGGATCCACCCCCGGCTATCTGCGGTACGTGGAGGAGGGGCAGGCCCTGCCGAGCGCCGGATTCATGGTGCGGCTGGCCCACACCCTGGAGACCACGGTCGGTGCGCTGGCAGACGGCGGACCGGACGGACCTTCCCCCGCCGACGGGGACGCGCGCGCACCGAGACTCAAGTCCCTGAACCATGAAGAATGCCGCGCGCTGCTGCCCACGTACGGGATCGGCCGCCTGGCGGTCCGGGCACGGAGCGGGCCCGCGATCATCCCGCTCAACTACGTGGTCGCCGACGGTACGGTGGCCTACCGGACGGCCCGGGGCAGCGTCGCCGCCTCAGCGGCGGAACACGAGGTCGTGTTCGAGGTCGACCAGGTCGACGAGGTCTCCCGACAGGGCTGGAGCATCAACGTCGTAGGCGTCGCCCGTGCCGTCACCGGGGACGCGGCCGCACGCGGACTCGACCAGCTGGCCCCCGCCCTGCCCTGGGCCGGCGGTGACCGCCGCCTGTGGCTGTCCATCGTCCCCACCCGTATGACGGGCCGGCGCATCGAGTTCGAGTCGGCCTCCGACTGACCGCGAACGCCGTACCGGACCGTGCGTCGGCCGGTGTGTACCCCGTCCGTACGGACCGGTGTGTACCGGGCCGTACGGACCGGCGCTCAGCGCGCTCCGTGTCCGTGGCCGGGGGCATCGGGGCGCGGTACGGCCCGGGTGGCGAGAACCGCCGCCTGGATGCGCCGCTCCACTCCGAGTTTGGCCAGCAGGCGCGAGATGTGGTTCTTGACCGTCTTCTCCGACAGATAGAGGCGCTCGCCGATCTGGCGATTGGTCAGTCCCTCCCCGATCAGGCCGAGGATCTCCCGCTCCCGCGGTGACAACCCGCTCAGCACCTCGGGCGCCGCTTCCCGCCCCTCCTCCGGGTCCCCGCCACGCAGGCTGTTCATCAGCCGGGTCGTCGTGGCCGGGTCCAGCATGGACCGGCCGGACGCGACCGTGCGCACGGCGGCCACCAGATCCGCTCCCTTGATCTCCTTCAGTACGTATCCGGCCGCGCCCGCCATGATCGCGTCGAGAAGCGCGTCGTCGTCGTCGAACGAGGTGAGCATCAGACAGGCCAGACCGGGCAGCTGTGAGCGCAGCTCCCGGCAGACGGTGATCCCATCGCCGTCCGGCAGCCGTACGTCCAGAACGGCGACGTCCGGCCGGAGCGCGGGCCCCCGGGCCAGCGCGTGGTCGGTCGAGCCCGCGTCGCCCACCACCTCGATGTCCGGCTCCGCGTCGAGCAGATCCTGTACCCCGCGCCGGACCACCTCGTGGTCGTCGACCAGGAACACCCGTACCGGCCGCCGCGGTGAGAACTCCCGTACCTCGTCCATGTCGTTCCTCCGCGCTGCCGAGGGGCCGTCCACCCGGCCCATTCCCATCCTGACCCGCTCCCCGGAGGCGTGCCAGGGGCCGAACGGGCCCGGCACCACGCCGGACGGGTTTCACCGGGCCGGGCCGCTGCCCTGCGGTCCGTAGAGATCCAGCAGCCGGGTACGGCTCGCCCCCAGCCGCTGGGCCACGACCTCGGCGACGCCCCGGTAAACGGCGCGTCCGAACACCGGATCCGCCTCGCACAGGGCCCGTACGACCCTCGCGTCGAACTCCTGCGCCTCGACCGGGCGGACCGCTTCGGCGCCGAGGCGCCAGACGTACGGCGGCAGAAGCCAGGACCAGCCGAGCAGATCACCGGAGCCCAGCGTGTCGACCACAGCCGCGTGGCGACCGGGAACATGCAGGTCGAGCGCCACCTGGCCGCTGCGTACGATCCAGAACCGGTCGGCCCAGCGGCCCTCCTCGAAGATGCGTGTGCCGTCCGGGAAGGACACGACCGTGGCGAGCCGCCGCAGCCTCTCGCGTCCTTCGGCGGGCAACTGGTCGAACACGTACCTCGTCGTGGTCATGGCGCGCACCTCATCCCCTGCATCCCCTGCATCCCCTGCATCCCCTGCATCCCCTGCATCCCCTGCGGCAGGACAGCACCTCCAGCGTCGGCCGCGCGCGGCCGCGCCGCATGGGCCGACCGGGGTGGGACACGGGGCCGTCCCACCCCGGTACGGCACCGCCCGGTGCCCCGAACGGCCCTACTAGCGGGACGGCCCGGTCTGCCGGTCGGGAGACCCGCGACAACGCGCTGTGGCTGGACCCGGCACCCCTGCCCCAGCCGTCGAAGTTCGGATCGCGGTCCGCTACCGCGACCACTGGAACGTCGACCTGCGCATCGGCACACAGCGGGGCAGGATCGGCGTACCGGACTCGGCCGGGACACCCGTCCACATCATGCTCGCGGACCGCGAGTTCACCGTCGCTCCGGGCACCACGCGCCGGCTCGCCCTGCCCGGCACCTGAACGGTCACCCGTCAGCCCGTGGTGGCGGGAGTGTCAGGGTGAACACGGTGTGCCCGGGGGCGCTCTCCACCTGGATCGTGCCGTTGTGGGCGGCCACCACCGCGTGGACGATGGCGAGCCCCAGTCCGGTGCTGCCACCCGTTCGGGAGCGGCCGTGGTCGGCCCGTACGAACCGGCCGAAGACCTCGGGCAGGAGTTCCCCGGGGATGCCGGGGCCGTTGTCCGCCACCGTCAGCCTGACAGCGTCCGTGTCTGCCGAGAGCCGGACGGAGACCTCGGTGCCGGCGGGTGTGTGGGAGCGGGCGTTGGCGAGGAGGTTGCCGATGGCCTGCTGGAGGCGGTGTTCGTCCCCCTCGACGATCACCGCGTCCTCCGGCAGGTCGAGCAGCCACCGGTGACCGGGGCCCGCCGCTCGGGCGTCGTCCGTCGTGTCGAGCACCAGCCGGGTGAGATCCACCGGGCCGTGGTCGAGGGCGCGGCCCGCGTCGATACGGGCGAGTAGGAGCAGGTCGTCCACGAGCCGGCTCATGCGTTCCGATTCGGCCTGGATACGGTCCAGTGCCCGCCGGACCCCGGGCGGTACGGGCCCTTCGTGGCGCAGGGCGAGTTCCGCGTGACCGCGGATGTTGGCCACCGGGGTGCGCAGTTCGTGGCTGGCGTCGGCGGCGAAGTGCCGCAAGCGTTCCTCGCTGGCCTGGCGCCGCTCCAGGGCGTCGCCGACGTGGCCGATCATGCGGTTCACGGCGGTGCCGACCCGGCCGACCTCGGTCCGCGGGTCGGTGACCACGACAGGGGTTGGCATGGCGACGTCCCCACCGGCCAGAGGCCGTTCGGCGACGCTCATGGCGGTGGCGGTGACCCTGCGCAGCGGGCGCAGCGAGAACCGTACCCACAGCGCCGCGACCGTACCGGTGACGGCGAGCGCGATGCCGAAGACCGCCGCCTCGACCCCCTCGAGACGGTGCACCGTCTCCTCGACGGGACGCAACGGCAGGCCGGTGATCAGGACATCCTTGTCGTCCCCGGTGACGGCGGAGAGCCGGTACGCGCCCAGGGCGGACAGCCGCAGCGTGTGCCCTCTCCCGTCGACGGGCAGCGCGGCCAGGGCCCGGCGGTCGCCGGAGGTGAGCGGCACCGCGCTGTCCGCCTCGTCCTTGACGACGGCCGCCCGGGTGGCGCTGCCGCCCAGCAGCCGCGCTCCGAACGTGCCCTCCGACTGACCGCGGGTATCGGGCCGGTTGTCGGTGTCCGGCCTGCTCTCGTGCTCCAGACTGGCCGCGAACCGCCCGCCGGACGCGGAGAGCTGCTGGTCGAGTCGGCGTACGAGGAACCCTTCGAGCGCGACGACCGTGGTGACGCCCACCGCCAGACACGCCAGCGCGAGCAGCGCGACGAGCCCGGTGGTCAGCTGTCCGCGCAGGGTACTCGGGAGGAGGCGTCTCACCGGGGTCCCGGCTTCAGCACGTAGCCCACACCACGCACGGTGTGGATCATCGCGGGGCGTCCCGCGTCGATCTTCTTGCGCAGATAGCTGATGTAGAGCTCGACGACGTGGGCCTGGCCGCCGAAGTCGTACGACCAGACCCGGTCGAGGATCTGTGCCTTGGACAGCACACGGCGGGGATTGCGCATCAGGAACCGGAGCAGTTCGAACTCGGTACGGGACAGATCGACGAGATCCCCGCCGCGGGTCACCTCCCTGGCCTCCTCGTCCATCATCAGATCGCCGACCATCAGCAGATCCCCGGCCGGCTCACGTGCCACGCCCGCGCGACGCAGCAGGCCACGCAGCCGGGCCAGCACCTCCTCCAGACTGAACGGCTTGGTCACATAGTCGTCACCGCCCGCCGTGATGCCCGCGATACGGTCCTCGACGGAGTCCCGGGCGGTCAGGAACAGCACGCACACGTTCTCCAGTTCCGCGCGCAGCGCACGCAGCAGGCGCAGGCCGTCCGTGTCCGGCAGCATCCAGTCCAGGACGACCGCGTGCGGACGGAAGACACGGGCCTCGGCGAGGGCGGACGCGCCGTCCCCCGCGGTGCGGACCTGCCAGCCCTCCGCCGTCAGGACACCGGAGAGGACCTCGGTGAGGTCGGGCTCGTCGTCCACGACCAGGATCCGTACGGGCTTGCCGTCCCCGCCGAGCAGGCGGGGCGGTGTGTGGTGGTTGTCCATGGTGTGTCCAGCATCCCCCGCCGGGAGACGGGTCCGGCTCAGGGCTCGCTCTGAGTTTCCTCTCAATCCGCGCCGGGGCGGTCGGCTTCAGAGAGTCCTCAGAGGTCGCGTTGCGACGCTGGCGGTCCACCACGTCGGAGAGAGGCTCCATGAGTACCGGAACCCACGCGCGCCACGGTACGGACCGCGCCCCGCGTCCGGGACCACGACTGTCCGGCCGGCCGTGCTCGCTCGTACCGCTGCTGGTGCTGTGCGTGATCTGGGGCGGGGCCGCCGGGGTGCTCGGTCTGTGGTGGAGCGACACGACATCGGTGGTGGGCGCGGCCGGATGGCTGACGGACGCGGGGCGGATCACCGGGCTGCTGGCGGGGTACGCGTGTGCCGTGCTGGTGGCGCTGATGGCCCGCGTCCCGCTCCTGGATCACAGCATCGGCAGCGACCGGCTGGCGCGGTGGCACGCGATGGGCGGCCGGTACACGATCTCCCTGGTCGCTGCCCACATTCTGCTGATCATCTGGGGCTACTCCCTCACCGCGCACACCGGTGTGGTGGACCAGACGACCACGCTCGTCCTGCACTACCCCGACATGCTCAAGGCCACCGCCGCCACCCTGCTGCTGCTCGGGACGGCGTTCGTGTCGGCGCGGGCCGCGCGCCGCAGACTGCGCTACGAGACCTGGCACCACCTCCACCTCGCCACGTACCTCGCGGTGTTCCTCGCCTTCTCCCACCAACTCAGCAACGGCGCCGACCTCGTGGGCAACCGCCCCGCCCAACTCACCTGGTACGCCCTCTACCTTGGGGCGGCGTCCCTGATCCTCTGGTACCGCTTCCTCGCGCCCGTACGGCAGAACCTGCGCCACCGGCTGCGCGTCACCCAGGTCGTCCCCGAGGCGCCGGGCGTCGTCTCCGTCCATCTCACCGGAGACCGGCTCGACGAACTGGGCGCGCTGCCCGGACAATTCTTCCGCTGGCGCTTCCTCGCGCCCGGGATGTGGGCGAGCGCCAACCCGTACTCACTGTCCGCACCGCCGCGTCAGCATCTGCTGCGCATCACGGTGAAAGAGTCGGGTGACCACAGCGCGGCCCTGGCCCGGCTGAAGCCCGGCACCCGGGTGTGGGCGGAAGGGCCGTACGGAGCGTTCACCGAGGTACGACGCCGCGCGCCGAAGGTGCTGCTGCTGGCGGGCGGGGTCGGGATCACACCGCTGCGCGCCCTGTTCGAGATCCTGCCCGGTGAGGTCACACTGGTCTATCTGGCCCGCCGGTCCGAAGACCTGGCGCTGCGGGGAGAACTCGACGCGATAGCCGCCGCGCGCGGCGCCACCGTCCACTGCTTCGTCAGCGAACCCGCGGCCCACTCGCTGCCGCTGACCGCCCGCGCGCTGAACACGCTGGTGCCGGACCTCGCCGCGCACGAGGTGTATCTGTGCGGCCCTCCCGGGATGACGGACGCCGCCAAGCGGGCCTTGCACCGGGCCGGGCTACGGCGCCGCCACATCCACCACGAGTCGTTCGAGTTCTGAGGAGAACCCCGTGCGCAGAGCCGTTCTCACCGCCGCGTCGACCACGACCCTGGTCGTCCTGTTGCTGGCCCTCAAGCCCCACCAGAGCGACCGGCAGACCATAGCGGTACCCGCACCGGCACCGAGCGGCACGACGGCGGCTTCCCCCGCGCCGAGCACATCCCCACAGGGCGGCACGTCCGCGGCCGGGGGTACGTACACCGGCGACCCCGTGAACACCCAGTACGGCGCGGTCCAGGTATCCGCCACGGTACGAGCGGGGAAACTGACCGCCGTCACGGTCCTCCAGGTCCCCTCCGGGGACGGCCACAGCCGGCGGATCGCCGACTACGCGGTGCCACGTCTGACCCAGGAGGCGCTGACCGCCCACAGCGCGCACATCGACTCCGTCTCCGGCGCCAGCTACACCAGCCAGGGCTACATCGAGTCCCTCCAGAGCGCACTGGACAAGGCCGGTGCCTGACCAGGGGCGCGGCCTGCGCCATGTCGAGCACGTGATGGGCACGGTCTTCTCCTTCGATATCCGCGCCCCGCGCACCCCCGCGATCCACCGGGCCCTGCGCGAGGCGGTGCTCTGGCTCCACCACGTCAACGCGACCTACTCCACCTACCGCCCCGACAGCACCATCAGTCGCCTCGCACGCGGCGAACTGACCCCCGACCGCTGCTCCCCGGAGGTACGCGGCGTCCTCGCCCTGTGCGACGACGCCGCACACACCACCGACGGCTGGTTCAGCCCGCTGGCGAGCGGCACACTCGACCCGTCCGGGCTGGTCAAGGGCTGGGCCGTGGAACACGCCTCACAGATCCTGTACGAGGCCGGCGCCCACAACACCTGCGTCAACGGCGGCGGCGACCTCCAGGCGCGCGGCGAGCCGTCCCCCGGCACCCCCTGGCGCATCGGCATCGCCGACCCCCTGCGCCCCGGCGCCCTGAGCACCGTGGTGACCGGCCGCGACTTCGCCGTCGCCACCTCCGGTACGGCCGAACGCGGCGCCCACATCCTCGTCCCCCACCACGGCACCCCTGCGGTGGGGCCCGCCTCCCTGACCCTGACCGGCCCCCGGCTCACCATGACCGACGCCTACGCGACCGCCGCCTACGCCATGGGCACCCGGGCACAGGACTGGCTGGAGAACCTTGACGGCTACGAAGGCTTCGCCCTCGCCCGCAACGGAACCACCTGGCACACCAGCGGATTCCCCGGCGCCACGCCCCCAGCGGCGGATCAGAGCTGAGGCACCGCGCCGGGCGCCTCCATCGAGGTCGCACGCGGCCCGACAAGAGCGCATTCAACGTCCACGCCCCCTCGACCGCCCTGACCAGCCGCGCGGCCACCGGAACGAGCGCCGTGTCCTGGACGGTACCGCTCTGCGTGACCACACCGTCGGTGACGAAGACGTCCACGTTCTCCCGCGACACCCGGAAGAGCTCCTCAACCACGTCCCGCCGTACCGCTTCCGCGAGATTCTCGTCCGACCGGAGAAACACCCTGAAGCCCGACGACCGCACGGCAAGCCGGGCAACTCGCCGAGGGCCCTGCACAGTCCACCCACAGCCGGCCTCGAATCGCCCCGACCACGGACTCCTGCCCCTCAGTCCCTGTTCAGGGAAGCGTGAGAGCCGCCGGGTATGAGTTACGGCCTTGCTGTCCGGGAAGGCGAACGGCCGACGGACGACAAGACCGCCTGTCGGATGCGACGGGCTGATCTGTTACGACGTCCAGCAGGACCGGCTCCGGCCCCGAACAGGGTGGCCACTCGCCGGTAGCCGATGCGCGATGCAACTACATCGACAAATTCCCGGCTGGCTGGGCCCCTGGGAACCAGCCGGCACCTCACCCCGCGACCAAGCCCTGACGTCGCATGCCGTGCTACTTGGCCGGGTTCGATCGATACTGGATCTGCGCGGCGGATCGCCGAGCCGGACCGTCTCGCAAGGAGCTGGCAACGCATCAGGAGAGTCAGCATCAGTACCGTCGGAACCCGCTTCGGACCGCCGGGCACCGCCAAGATCACAAAGCGGCTATACATGATCCGACCTGCAAAACCACTGTCAGAGGCAGAGTTGCTGGCCTACCTGGGAGGCACCCGTGAAGATGTTGATCAACGTGCCGGAGACCGTTGTCGCGGACGCGCTGCGGGGGATGGCGCTCGCCCATCCCGAGCTGGTCGTCGATGTGGAGAACCGGGTGGTGGTACGGAGGGACGCGCCGGTCGCCGGGAAGGTGGGGCTGGTTTCCGGTGGCGGGTCCGGGCACGAGCCGTTGCACGGGGGGTTCGTGGGGCCGGGGATGTTGTCCGCCGCCTGTCCGGGGGAAGTGTTCACGTCGCCCGTGCCGGATCAGATGGTGCGGGCCGCCGCGGCGGTGGACAGCGGGGCCGGGGTGCTGTTCGTCGTCAAGAACTACACGGGCGATGTCCTGAACTTCGACATGGCGGCCGAGCTGGCCGAGGACGAGGGCATCCAGATCGCGAAAGTCCTGGTCAACGACGATGTGGCGGTGGCCGACAGTCTGTTCACGGCGGGGCGGCGCGGTACGGGCGCGACGCTGTTCGTGGAGAAGATCGCGGGAGCGGCGGCGGAGGAGGGGGCTCCGCTGGAGCGGGTGGAGGCGATCGGGCGGCGGGTGAACGAGAGCGCGCGGAGTTTCGGGGTGGCGCTGAGCGCCGTCACCACGCCCGCCAAGGGCAGCCCGACCTTCGATCTGCCCGAGGGGGAACTGGAGCTGGGCATCGGGATCCACGGGGAGCCGGGGCGTGAGCGGCGCGCGATGATGACCTCGCGGGAGATCGCCGATTTCGCGGTCGACGCCGTCCTGGAGGATCTGCGTCCGACGAGTCCGGTGATCGCCCTGGTCAACGGGATGGGCGCGACGCCGCTGCTGGAGCTGTACGGATTCAACGCCGAGGTGCAGCGGGTGCTGGGCGAGCGGGGCGTCGCGGTGGCCCGTACGCTCGTCGGCAACTATGTGACCTCGCTCGACATGGCGGGCTGCTCGGTGACCCTCTGCCAGGTCGACGAGGAGCTGCTGCGGCTGTGGGACGCGCCGGTGGAGACCGCCGCGCTCCGTTGGGGCCGCTGAGCATCCCGGTGGGTGGGATCCTCGGCAGCACGGGGACACGGCACGGAACGACTACGGGGTGAGGAGATCACGTGACCGACCAGACAGCCGACCAGGTATCCGACCGGAGACTCGGCGCCGTTTTCTTCCGCGGCTGGCTGACCGCTACGGCCGCCGCGGTGGAGCGCGAGGCGGAGCGGCTCACCGAACTGGACTCGGCCATCGGGGACGCCGACCACGGCAGCAACCTCCAGCGCGGCTTCCGGGCCGTCATCGCCGTACTGGAGAAGGAGGCACCGGCCTCGCCCGGCGCCGTGCTGACGCTGGCGGGACGGCAGCTGATCTCCACGGTGGGCGGCGCGGCGGGGCCGTTGTACGGGACGCTGCTGCGGCGTGCGGGAAAGGCGCTCGGTGACGCGGCCGAGGTCACGCCCGCGGAGCTGACCGGGGCGCTGCGCACCGGGGTGGCCGCGGTGGCGCAGCTGGGCGGCGCCAAGGCCGGGGACAAGACGATGCTGGACGCGCTGGAGCCGGCGGTCGAGGCGCTCGGGACCTCGTTCGCGGCGGCGGCGCGGGCGGCCCGGGACGGCGCCGCGGCGACCGTACCGCTCCAGGCGCGCAAGGGCAGGGCCAGCTATCTGGGCGAGCGGAGCATCGGGCACCAGGATCCGGGCGCGACCTCGTCCGCGCTGCTGATCACCGCGCTCGCGGAGACGGCGGAGGCGGCGGAGGCGGCGGAGGCGGCGGAGGCAGCGGAGGCGACGAGGTCCGCAGGACCCACCGGCGCCCCGGGGGCGACGGCGTGAGCGTCGGGGCGCCGGTCGGCATCGTGCTCGTGTCCCACAGCGGCCCCGTCGCCACGGCCGTCGCCGCGCTGGCCCAGGGGCTGGCGGGCGGCGGGGCGACCGCGCCGGTGGCGGCGGCCGGGGGTACTCCGGACGGCGGTCTCGGCACCAGCTCGGAGCTGATCTCGGCCGCCGCGGCCGAGGTGGACCGGGGTGCGGGCGTGGCGGTCCTGGTGGATCTGGGCAGTGCCGTACTGACGGTGAAGGCGCTGCTCGCCGAGGGCGACGAACTGCCGGAGCGGACGCGGCTGGTGGACGCGCCCTTCCTGGAGGGCGCGGTGGCCGCGCTGGTCACCGCTTCCGCGGGCGGGGATCTGGACGCGGTGGAGGCGGCGGCCTCGGAGGCTTACCAGTACCGCAAGGGGTGAGGCCGTCCGGGCGCCGCACGGCGGGCCCCCGGCCGGGTCGTCGCCGTACGGCGGAGACCTCCCGGACCGACCGGGCGTTCCAGAACGGCGCATACTGGTCGTGATCCGGCCATCACCCACCGGAATACTGGTGTCTGTACGGAGGCGGCACGCGCCGCCTCACCCCAGGCTCCGGAGGTACGCATGGTGGACTCGGCGGGCGCGCGGCCCGGCACGCACGACGGCGCGGGGGACGGTGCGGACGGCCACCCGCCCGTCCCCTCCCCAGGACGCCGGGCGCGCCATGTCGTGATCATCGGCGGCAGCATCGCCGCCCTGCTGACGGCCCGGACCCTGAGCGACCACGCGGACCGGGTGACCATCATCGAGCGCGACCGTCTTCCGGCCGGGCCCGAGCCGCGCGCGGGTGTCCCGCAGAGCCGTCACACCCACGTCCTGCTGGAGGGCGGGGCGCGGGCGCTGGAGGAGCTGCTCCCGGGGATCCTCGCCGAGCTGCGCGCGCAGGGCTCGCCACGGGTCGGGATGCCCCGCGACCTCGTGCACTGGCAGTCCGGGCGCTTCTACCGGCGGACGGCCAGCACCCACCATCTCCTCACCGGCACCCGGCCGGCGCTGGAGTGGCTGGTGAGGCGCCGGGTGCTGGCCGATTCCCGGATCACGGTGGTGGAGGGCACGGAGGTGGTGGGGCTGCTCGGCGACGCCTCCCGGGTCCGGGGGGTGCGGGTGCGTGAGCGCGGGGCACGCACCAGGACCGAGGTGCGGTCGTTTCCGGCCGATCTGGTCGTGGACGCCTCGGGCCGCGGTTCCCGGGCGCCCGACTGGCTGGCCGGTATCGGCGCGGACCCGGCGCACGAGGAGACGCTCGACACGGGGCTCGCCTATGCGACACGGCTGTTCCGGGGCGCGGACGGGCCCGACGGGGCGGAGTGCCCCGCCTACAACTTCACCCCGGACGGCCGCCATGTGCGGGGCGCGGTCGTCCTCCCCGTCGAGGACGGCCGTCATCTCGTCACACTCTCCGGGCTGCGCGGGAACGAACCGCCCTCGGAGGAGGACGGGTTCACCGGGTTCGCCGCGGGGCTCGGCCATCCCGTCGTACACGACTGGCTGCTGAAGGCACGGCCCGAGTCGCCGGTCCACGCGTTCCGCGCGACGGCCAGTGTGCGGCGGCGGTACGACCTGCCGGGCCGTCGTCCGGCCGGTTTCCTCGCGGCGGGCGACGCGCTGTGCTCGTTCAACCCGGTGTACGGGCAGGGCATGTCGGTCGCCGCGCTGGGGGCGCTCGCGCTGCGGGACGCGCTCGCCGATCCTCGCCGTACGCCCACGACCCGCCGAGTGCAACGGGCGCTGCTCGATGCCTCGCGGCAGGCGTGGAAGATCGCGTCGGGGGCCGACCGCGAACTGCCGGGGGCCCGGGGCAACGCGACCGGGACGCGGTGGGTGGACCGGCCGGGTGCCTGGTACCTCGCCCGGGTGGTGGAGCGCGCGCCCGGCGATCCGGTCGTCGGCGCCGCGTTCCGCGCGGCGCTCGCGCTGACCTCGTCCACCGCGGTGCTCTTCGCGCCACCGGTGCTGCGCGCGGTGCTGTTCGGTCCGGTACGTCCGACACCGTCGGCGCCGCCGGCGAACCCCGAGCCGGCGGCCGGCTGAGCCGTACCCCCGTTCACAGCGGGGTGGCGGCCTTGAGGACGAGGAACAGCGTGACCGTCGCGTTCGCCGAGGACAGGGCCGAGCCCAGCGTCCCGGCGGCGGCGGCCCAGGCGGCCAGGCCCACGGCGGTGAACACCGGCGGCCAGCTGACCGCCGAGGGCGCGGGTCCCAGCAGGGCCGCCACCCGGCGTGGGACCGGCCCCGGGCCGGGGGCGGCGAACCCGGCCAGCGTCGGGGTGGGGGTGCCCCGGGAGATGAGCGCGGCCTTGCCGATGGCCCGCGCCACGACCGTGCGCTCCCCCGTCACCCGGGCCGCCTCCTCGTCCGCCCAGCGCTCGGTGGTGTAGGCGACGGCGGTCCGCAGCGGGCGCAGCAGCGGGTTGGCCCGTGCGGCGAGCCGTACCGTCAGCAGGAACCGGTGGTGGCGGCCGCCGAGATGGGCGCGCTCGTGGGCGATCAGCGCCTTGCGCTCCTGGGGCCCGAGGCAGGCGAGCATGGCGGTGGACACCACGATCCGGCCGCGCGCGCCGGGGCCGTCGCGCCGGTCCGCCCCCGGTGCGGCGCCGGGCAGGGCGTAGGCGTACGGCGACTCGTCGGTCAGTACGGCGACTTCGCCGTCGGGCAGCCCGGACAGGGCGCGCTGCGCCCGGCGGCGGACCCGGCGGTGGCGCGCCGCCGCCGCCGAGCAGCTGATGACGACCGCGGTGAGGGCCACCATGGCGACCTTGCCCGCTATCTCGTCGTACGGCACGGCCTTGCGCACCTCGGGGTCCGACCAGGCGTCGGGCAGTGGGTTTCCGGCCAGTTGCGCCGTACCGACCACCACCAGCAGTCCCAGGCAGAGCGTGCTGCACACGGCCAGGACGGCGGCGAGCGCCGACAGCAGACGGGTGGCGATCCGGGGATGGAGATGCAGTTCGGCGAGGCGCGCGATGGGCAGCGCGGTCAGCGGCAGGACGAGTGGCAGAAAGACGAACACCCCCATTTTCCGTCAGTCCTCCACCCTGTCCCCCGTGGCACGGTCCCCGCCCGGACCACCGTCCACCCGGTCCCCGCCCGGCGGCCCCTCCTCGGCGAAGCCGAGCAGATCGCGCAGCAGCCGCTCGTCGTCCGGGGAGAGCGTGGTGACGAACCGGGCCAGTACGGCCTCCCGGTCCGCCTCCGCGTCCAGCACCCTGCGCATCCGCAGGGCGGCGAGCCCCGCCTCGTCCGACGCCGCGCGCCACTCGAACGAGCGTCCCGCCCGCTCGCGGGTGACGGCGCGCTTGGCGTGCAGCCTGGTGAGGATGGTCATCACGGTGGTGTACGCCAGATCCCCGCCCAGCCTGCCCTGCACCCAGGCGGCCGTGACCGGTCCCGGCGCCTGGCCGAGGGCGGCGAGGACCTGGGCCTCCAGCTTCCCCTGGCCACGCCGTTGCGGACGCTCGTCCGGACTGCCGTGCACCCTCACGATGGACTCCCTCCAGCCGCGCGGCCGCGCCACGGGACAACCATCCATGCTACTGAGCCGGGCGTCCGCGACGGTGGCGCGGATGGCACTCCCGCACGCTTCTACACTGCTGTAGATTTAAGTTCGGGCCGGTGGTGGCCGCTTCCCACCGCCGACTGGACGGTATGGCACGACATGGCATGACATGGAACGATTCAGTACAGCTCAGGAGGAGCAGCGTGGGAGTTTCCCTGTCCAAAGGCGGCAATGTCTCGCTCAGCAAGGAGGCGCCAGGACTGACCGCGGTCATCGTCGGCCTCGGCTGGGACGTCCGGACGACCACCGGCACGGACTACGACCTGGACGCGAGCGCCCTGCTGCTCAACGAGTCCGGCAAGGTCGCCTCCGACCGGCATTTCGTCTTCTACAACAACCTGACGAGCCCGGACGGTTCGGTGGAGCACACCGGTGACAACCTGACCGGTGAGGGCGAGGGCGACGACGAGACGGTGAAGGTGAATCTGGCGGCCGTCCCCGCCGACATCTCCAGGATCGTCTTCCCGGTGTCGATCCATGACGCCGGGTCCCGAGGCCAGAGCTTCGGCCAGGTCCGCAACGCCTACATCCGCGTCGTCAACCAGTCCGGCGGCGCCGAACTCGCCCGCTACGACCTCAGCGAGGACGCCTCGACCGAGACCGCCATGGTCTTCGGCGAGCTGTACCGCAACGGCGCCGAGTGGAAGTTCCGCGCCATCGGCCAGGGCTACGCCTCCGGACTCGCCGGAATCGCCTCCGACTACGGCGTCGGAGTCTGACACCGGCCACCGGGACACCCGGGGCCCGAGGCACCGGGAAGCCGGGGACCCGCCCGGCCGGACCCGGCACACGAACGGGGGCACAGGGCGCAGGGCGCGCGTCCTGTGCCCCTCTCGGTCACGGGCCACCACCGGGAAGCCGCCCGGCGGGAGCCGGTCAGCCGTGGCGGGGAGCCGGGTCGGCCGTCCCCGACGGAGCCGAGGTCTCCGACGGCTCGGGCTTCTCCCGTACGACGGACTTCTCCGGTACGGACCGCTCCACGGCCCCGGTCGCGGACCCGCTCTCCACGCTCCCGGTCTCCACGGCTCCCGCCTCCGCGGGCGCGGTCTCCACGGACGCGACCTCCCCGGCCGGGGACACCGGCGCGGGCTTCCGCGTGGTGATCCGGCGCGCCAGCGGCTCCGTCCAGCGGGCGGCCAGCGGGCCGAGGATCACCAGGATCAGCACATACGCGGTGGCCAGCGGCCCGACGCGCGGCTCCACCCCGACCGCCAGACCGGCGATGACGATGGAGAACTCGCCGCGCGCCACCAGCGTGCCACCGGTACGCCAGCGGCCCGCCGTCCTGACTCCGGCCCGCTTCGCCGCGTACCACCCCGTACCGATCTTGGTCAGTGTGGTGACCGTCGCCAGAATGAGCGCCGGGACCAGCACCGGCGGAATGGCGGCCGGGTCGGTGCTCAGGCCGAAGAAGACGAAGAAGACGGCGGCGAACAGGTCACGCAGCGGGGCGAGCAGATTGTGCGCGCCCTCGGCGACCTCGCCCGAGAGCGCGATACCGACGAGGAACGCGCCGACGGCCGCCGAGACCTGGAGCTCCTGGGCGACCCCGGCGACCAGCACGGTCAGCCCGAGGACCACCAGCAGCAGCATCTCCGGGTTGTCCGAGGAGACCGCGCGGCTGATCAGCCGGCCGTGACGCAGCGCCAGATAGAGGACGGCGCCGACCGTGCCGAGCGAGATCAGCAGCGTCACGCTGCCACCGGCGATGCTGAGTCCGGCGAGCAGGGCCGTGAGCAGCGGCAGATAGACCGCCATGGCGAGGTCTTCTATGACCAGGACGCCGAGGATCACGGGGGTTTCGCGGTTGCCGAGCCGGCCGAGGTCGCCGAGGACCTTGGCGATCACGCCCGAGGACGAGATCCAGGTGACACCCGCCAGCGCCACGGCGGCGACCGGGCCCCAGCCCAGGATCAGCGCGGCGGCGGCGCCCGGCACGGCGTTCAGTACGAAGTCGACGATGCCGGAGGGGTACTGGGTCTTGAGGTTGGAGACCAGTTCGGAGGCGCTGTACTCCAGCCCCAGCAGGAGCAGCAGCAGGATGACGCCGATCTCGGCGCCGGTGGCCACGAACTCCTCACTGGCGTTGAGCGGAAGCAGGCCACCGTGGCCGAAGGCGAGTCCCGCGAGCAGATAGAGCGGGATGGCGGAGAAGCCCATCCGGCCGGCGAGCCGGCCGAGTATCCCGAGGCCCAGGATGATGGCCCCGAGTTCGATGAGCAGTGCGGTGGTCTCGTGCACGGGCGCTTTATCCTCCGGTGATCAGTTCGGCGACGGCGTCCACGCCTTCCCGGGTGCCGACGACGACGAGCGTGTCCCCCAGGGCGAAGCGGAAGTCCGGGGTGGGCGAGGGGAAGGCGTCGGTACGGCGCAGGACGGCCACGATGGAGGCGCCGGTACGGCTTCGCACCTGGGTGGCGCCGAGCGTCCGACCCACGTAGGGGGACCTCTTGGTGACGGGGATGTGCTCGGTGAGCAGGTCGATCTCAAGGTGCTGATGCAGATGCGCGACGGGGTCGGGCGTCAGCAACTTGGACAGCGCGTTCGCCTCGTGGGGGGCGAGGGGCGCGGCGTCCCGACAGCTGTCGTCGTCCTCGGGATCGTGGAAAGCGAGAATGCGCCGCCCGTCCTGGTGCACGACGACCGACAGGTGCTTTCCGGCTTCGGTGTTCAGGTCATAGCGGGTACCGACCCCGGGCAGGGCGGTCTTGCTGACGTGAGCTGTGGGCTCCATAGGAAATGCTCCAGGCGGGCGCGGCGTGACGGTCTACGGGTGTGACGACCCCCGGCAGGGCGGGCCGGACAATCGGGCGGCGGGCCGCACCGAGCGGCCGCCACCGGAGCAGGAATTCTCCCTCATACGCCGCGGGGAAGCACCGTCAAAGGCGCCCTCGGCTGGAGTGGCGCCGCGTCGGCCGGTCGGCCCGGGAGGGTGAACAGAGGTGCGCGCACCGCGTACCGCCCCCTTCCGCCCCCGCGCCTGTCGACCGGCCGCCTCGCATTCGACGCCATGGGCACGCCATCGCCGTAAAGAAGCGCTGGTCACCCGCACACCATTTTAACGTAAAATAAAATGTGCGGATTAGGGTATTTCAAGGGGGAAAGCCGGTCCCTGCCGGGACTATCGGGAGTGCGGCGCGATGCCCTGGCGTACCCGGTGGCGGTCCGGATCGAAGAGATGCGCGGCGGCGCCCGCCAGCACCAGCCCGCCCGCGATGAGCAGTCCGTGTCCCACGGCGATGCCGAGGCTCAGGCCCCCGAGTGCCACGGCCAGCAGGAGCCAGGCCGTACCGTGGCGGTATTCGCGCGGGCGGCACGGGGTTCCCGTACGCATGGCGTCCGCGAAGCGGGGGTCGTCCTGGCGCAGCCGCTCGGCCAGGTCACCGAGTCGCCGGTCCTCGTCCGTCGCCATGACCGTCCTCCCCTGCCGAAATCCGTCGCGCGATCCGCCACGCACGTACGTTCTCGCGTCTCGTACGTTCTCGCGTCACGCGCGCCCGTCCTGTCCGTCACGCCGATACGCCGCGCCTCCACGATCGCCCGGCGGGGCGCCCCGCCGCTATCGGCAGTGGCACCCAAATCCGGGGGCGGCCGGCATGCAGAGGGCAGCGGGGCGGCACCCATGGGGGCCGTCCTGTCCGGCCCGCCGGGCCCGGCGGGCGATAGTGGGGAGCGTCCATCGCGAGGAGGCCCTGCTCCGTGTCCCTGTTCTGGCGGATCTTTCTGCTCAACGCCGCGGTGCTGTTCACGGCGACCGCCCTGCTGCTGCTCGGCCCTGTCACCATCTCCGCTCCCGTCCTGCTGACCGAGGCCCTGGTCATGGCGCTGGGGCTGGCGGCGATGCTCGTCGCCAACGCCGCGTTGTTACGTATCGGGCTGGCGCCGTTGCAACGGCTCACCCGGGCCATGACCACGACCGATCTGCTGCGCCCCGGCCGCAGGCCCGCGGTGTCGGGACACGGCGAGATCGCCGAGCTGATCATGACGTTCAACACGATGCTCGACCGGCTGGAGGCGGAACGGGCGGCCAGCAGCGGGCTCGCGCTCTCCGCCCAGGAGGCCGAACGCCGCAGGGTCGCGCGGGAGTTGCACGACGAGATCGGCCAGACCCTCACCGCCGTCCTGCTCGAACTGAAGCGGGTCGCCGACCGGGCGCCCGAACCGCTCCGGGGCGAGCTGCGCCACGTACAGGAGACGACCCGCGGCAGCCTGGACGAGATCCGCCGGATCGCACGCCGACTGCGTCCCGGGGTCCTGGAGGAGCTGGGCCTGATCAGCGCGCTCAAGGCGCTGACCAACGAGATCGCCTCGCACAGCCGGCTGCCGGTCCGGTGCCGCTTCGACAGCGCGCTGCCCCGGCTCGGCGAGGATGTGGAACTGGTCCTCTACCGGGTCGCCCAGGAGGGACTGACCAATGTCGTCCGGCACGCCGACGCCCGGCGGGTCGATCTCGCGCTCCGGCGCACCCCGACGGGCGTCGAGCTGCTCCTCACGGACGACGGCCGAGGCATCGGCACGGCGACCGAGGGCGCGGGCATCCGCGGCATGCGGGAACGTGCCCTCCTCATCGGCGCCGAGCTCACCGTGGACCCGGCTCCGGGACGCGGCGACGGCACCGAGGTACGGCTGCGCGTCCCGATCGCCGGGGACGGCACCGAGGCCGAGGCCGGCCCTCAGGCCGGGGCCGAGCGGACCGAACGAACCGACGCCGAACGGACCCACCGAAACGGAAGCGACTGACCATGGCCGAGACGGCACAGACCCGCATCCTCCTCGCCGACGACCACGCCCTGGTCCGCCGGGGCGTGCGGCTGATCCTCGACAACGAACCGGATCTGACCGTGGTCGCCGAGGCGGGCGACGGCGCGGAAGCCATCGAGTTGGCTCGTTCCCACCGGCCCGACCTGGTGATTCTGGACATCGCGATGCCCCGGCTGACCGGTCTTCAGGCCGCGCGTGAACTCTCCCGGCTCCAGCCGGAGACCCGCATCCTGATGCTGACCATGTACGACAACGAGCAGTATTTCTTCGAGGCGTTGAAGGCCGGGGCGAGCGGCTACGTCCTCAAGTCCGTCGCCGACCGGGACCTGCTGGAGGCGTGCCGGGCCGCGATGCGCGACGAGCCGTTCCTCTATCCCGGGGCGGTGACGGCCCTGATCCGGAACTATCTCGACCGGGTACGGCAGGGCGACTCCCTCCCTGACAGCGCGATCACCCCGCGCGAGGAGGAGATCCTCAAGCTCGTGGCGGAGGGCCACACCTCGAAGGAGATCGCCGGCCTGCTCCTCATCAGCGCCAAGACCGTCGAACGGCATCGCGCGAACCTGCTGCAGAAACTCGGCCTCAAGGACCGGCTTGAACTGACCCGTTACGCGATCCGGGCCGGTCTGATCGAGCCTTAGAGGTTTGAACAGCGCGCAAGGGAGTCCGCGCGCCCCGTGCTGGGCAGAGAGAGGGAGGAGCGCGCGCACGAACTCACGTACGGAAGCCGTTCAGGGCACCGGCGCCAACACGAGTGGAACGAGGCGAGGCATGAACCCGGGCAACAGCTGGGAGTTCACGGACGACCGCGGCCATCCGGCCGTGGCACGAAGCCACCCGGCGCGGGTGGTGGCCTACATACAGGCGGGCGCGACGCTGTGGGACCACGGTCTGCGTCCGCTGGGCATCTTCGGTTCCCACCACGACGGGGACAGCCCGGATCCGGCGAAGGCGGGCGAGCTGCCGCTGGCCGAGCTGCGGCACTTCGGCGCGGGCAGCGCCCTCGACCTGGACGCCCTCGTCGCGGCCGAGCCGGATCTGGTGGTCGCCGTCAGCTACGGCGGCGGACAGGTGTACGGCATCGATCCGGAGGCGGCCAAGGTTCTGGAGGAGCAGATACCCGTGGTCGTCCTCGACGTGGGGAAGGACCGCTCGCTGGACGGTATCAGGGACCGGTTCACGGCCCTGGCCCGCTCGTTGCGTACGCCGGTCCGGCCCGCCGAGGCGGAGCTGGAGCGCGCGCAGGCCCGGCTGCGTGGCCTGACGGAGCCGCCGGGCGGACCCAAGGTGCTGGCTCTCTCGGCCGCCGGACCGGACAGCGCGTATCTGGCCCGGCCGCTGACCTGGCCCGATCTGCGGGCCCTGACCGAGCTGGGGGTGGGGCTGGTCGAACCGGCGGCGGACAGCGGGGCCAACTGGCGTACGGCCGAATGGTCCGAGGCCGCCGCGCTGGAGCCGGACATCGTGCTCATGGACGTACGGGTGAACGCGGCGCCGCTCGCACAGCTCCGGGGCAACGCGCACTGGCGCGCGGTCGAGGAGCGGGCGCGGATCGTGCCGTGGAACCCGGAGGCGCCGGGCAGCCACCGCGCGCACGCCCGGTTCCTCGGCGCGGTCGCGGACGCCGTCGACGCGGTCACCGCCGGGAGGGCGTGACACATCCCGGGCACGGGCACCGTATAGGCGCCGTGTCGGCCGTGTGTCGGCACGGGCCGACAGCATCGCCCCTATGGCAGACACCACGAACCCGCTGCGGCTCATCGAGGTCACCCGGGTCACGCGGATCTCACCGCGCATGACCCGGGTCACCTTCGGCGGCCCCGCCCTCGCCGACCTCGCCCTGACCGGGCCCGACCAGCAGGTGAAGCTGTACTTCCCGAGGCCGGGGCAGACCGTACCGCTGCTTCCCACGATGGGACCGGACGACGATGTGATGCGCTGGTACGGCGCGTTCCAGGCACTTCCCGAGGAGGAGAGGCCCTGGTCACGCAGTTACACCCTGCGCGCCCACGACCCGCTGCGCGCCACGGTCGACATCGACTTCGTGTTGCACGGAGGTACGGGTCCCGGCGCGGGGCCCGCGACCTCGTGGGCGCGATCGGCCGCGCCCGGCGCCGTACTGGGCATGTTCGGGCCGTCGGCGTACTTCGCGACACCCGTGCCGGTCGGGACGACCGACTGGACGCTGCTGGTGGGGGACGAGACGGCCCTGCCCGCGATCGGCACCCTGATCGAGGCGCTGCCCGTCGGCGCCCGCGCGCTGGCCTGGATCGAGGTCGCGGACGCGGCGGAGGAGCAGCGGCTGCGTACGGCGGGGGATGTGACGGTGCGCTGGCTGCACCGCGGTACGTCCCCGGCCGGGGACGGCGGCCCGCTGCTGGCGGCGGTGCGCGGCGCCCGGTTCCCTGAGGGTTCGGCCCTCGCCTGGCTGGGCGGCGAAGCGAGTACGGTACGGGCGCTGCGGCGCCACCTCGTCGGCGAGCGGGGCCTCGACCGGCGGTCGGTGCATTTCTCCGGCTACTGGCGGCTCGCCCTGACCCAGGACGACCCGCCGACCGAGGCGGACCTGGCGGAGGCGCGCGAACGCCTCGCGGACGCGCGACCGGAGGGGACGGAGGGGACAGAGGGCGACTGAACCAAGGGGTCTGGGCTGGGGTCTGGGCTGAGGGGCTGGGCTGAGGGGCTGGGCTGAGGGGCTGGGGTGGGTCGGGCCCCGGCGCCCCTTCGGGCAGTGGCGGCGCAGGTTGGCGGCGAGAACGCGGTCGATCGTACGGTCGGACAGTACCTGGCCCAGGCGCATGCCCAGGGCTCCATCCCGGCCTGCGGTGTAGCGGGTACGTGGTCTGGGGGGGGCGTCACGGCCTTCGTGATGCCCCGGGCGGCGGCGTCGGCGGTCGGCCGGTTCGCTGTCTCGATCCTGCGGGCGGCCGCCTCCGTACGGATGCCGCCGGGCTCGACCACGATCACCTGTACGCCCAGCGGCGCGACCTCGCGGCGGAGCGAGTCGCTGACCGCCCCCAGGGCGAACTTCGCGCCGGCGTACGCGCTGTAGGTCGCCATGGCGACTTTGCCACCGATCGAGCTGATATTGATCACACGGCCCTTGCCGCGCAGCAGCGCGGGGAGGAGCGCCTGTGCGACGGCGATATGGCCGAACAGGTTGACTTCGAACACCTGCCGCCACTGCGCCTTGGGAAGCGCGCGGGCAGGCGTGAACCGGGGAGCGCCGTACCGGTACTCCACGGGCAGGGACACTCTGCTGACCGCCGTCACGACCGAGGGCCGGCAGCGGATCGGCGACCAGGTCCACGCTTCGAGGGCCGATCCGGCCCTGCCGACGCCGACAAGCTGCGCGGTGCTCTGCGTACCCTCGTCGGCGTCGGCAGGGACCAGCCGCACCTGTACCAGATGCTGTTCAGACGCCCCGGACACCGCCCCGAAGAACTCGGCGAAGGACTCGATCGCGTCCGGCGTCAGCTATGCGGACCGGCGCACGACCCGGCCGCGGACCGCGTCCGCGCGGCCGGACGCTTCCCGGGCACGTTCCTGGTCATCGTCACCGGCCTGGTCGGGGAGCGGAACACACGGCACTGCGGCGCGCTGCTGCTCACCAGCGCCCACCGCATCGCGGATATGGAGCTCAGCGGCCACTTGGACACAGGAAAGTTGCGCACCACCGCCGCCCAGCTCATCGACACCCTCGTCCGCATGGTCACCGGCACCGGCAAAATGGCATAGCGGCGCCCAGGCCGCATAGATGCGGGCTCGACGGGCGGCATCGCAAGGCCCGGCGCTGTCCGCCTCCCCCACCTCGTCCGCCGACTCACCACGACACGCCACACCGATCAATCACTCGGACACGGTGCGGCCCCGGCCCGAGGACCCCGCGCGCGGCGGGCGGATCAGGGCCGCGGCCTCCTCCACGGTGAGGGCCGCGCCCTCCGCGTGGGCGTGGGCGAACGCCCGCTCGTCCAGTACGGCACGGACCGCCGACTCCGCCGACGCGCGGGTCTCCCGGTCGGCCGAGGGAGGGAAGGCGGCGATCCTGATGCCCTCCGGCTCCCCGGTGTGGTGCGCGTACGCGCCGAGCAGGCGGGCCGCGTCCCGCGCGGCCCCCAGCCGGGCCTTGGCCCAGGCGGCGCAGAGGAACTGGTGGACCATCAGATGCGGGGTGACCAACCGGGCCAGGAAACCCAGGCGTTCCACCGCTTCCCCCAACCGCTCCTCCGCCCGCCCGAACCGTCCGTCGAGGCAGTCCAGCCAGCCGTACATGCCCGCGACCAGCCCGTCGTACAGCGGCAGGTCCACAACGGCGATCGCCCGCTCGGCGGCGCGCAGCCGCTCCCGCGCCTGCTCCGTACGGCCGGTGCGGCCGTAACGTCCGGCCAGCAGGAGCAGGGCCGTCCCGGCGCTGCGGCCCGCGCCCTCGCCGGCCTCGTCCGCCGCGCGCAACAGCAGCCGCTCCGCGCGCTCCTCCGCCGCCGTGTCCCCGGCCGCCATCGCTGCCTCAAGGCGTACGGAGGCCAGCCGGGCCCGGAACAGGGGCGCTTGGGCATGGATGCCGATGCCGGCGAAGCCGTCCATGGCCCGTTCGAAGTCGGCGGCCGCCTCCTCGTACCGGCCCAGGCGCTCGGCCGTCTCGCCGCGCACCCAGAGCGCCTGCGCGATCGTATGGAGGTCCCCCGCCTTCTCGAACCCGGCCAGCGCCTCGTCCGCGTCGCGCGCGGACCGCGCCGGGCCGTCCGGGCGGCCGTCCACCAGCTGGGCCCGGAGCGTCAGCGCCACGGCGAGGTCCCAGTCGCCGCCCCGCTCCCGGCACTCCCGCACCTGGGCGTCGAGGGTCTCGGCCAACCCGGGGAACCCGCCCGTCATCAGCGTGGCGATGAACCACATGGAGCCCGGCTGCCGACAGATCTGTGGCAGCCCCGGGCGGTAGGCCGCCGCCATCGCGCGCAGTCTGCTCCGGGCCACGGGGCCCTCCAGCGCGGCGCCGTCGCCCTCCACGCTCGCCAGGGACAGCAGCGCCGCCCCTCGCCTCGCCTCCCACAGCTGCTCCTCGGACCAGGGCGGCGCGAGCGCGGTGCACGGCCGCTCCAGCGGGACGGCGGGCCGTACGGGGGCGGCGAAGGGGTCGGGGCCGAGCGCGGCGGCCGCAGCGAACCAGGAGCGGATATCGGCCCGGTGGGCGCGCAGCTGCCAGAACCAGCTCATCGCGTGCACGAGACAGAGCGCCTCCTGCTCCTCCTCATGGTCCAGGGCGGTGCGCAGCGCGGTCCGTATGTTGTCGTGCTCCCGCTCGAACCGCTCCAGCCAGCGCACCTGATCGGGGCCGCGCAGCTCCGGGTCACCGGTACGGGCCAGTTCGCGGTAGGCGGCGAGATGGCGGCGCTCGACGGCCGTGCGCTCCCCCGAGGCGTCCAGCCGCTCGGCCGCGTACTCCCCGACGGTCTCCAGCAGCCGGTAGCGCATGCCGTCCGCACCGTACGGCTCGGCGACGACCAGCGACTTGTCGACCAGGGAGGCGAGCGGCCCGAGGACACCGGGGCCGGGACCGCCGTGCTCGGGGACGCCAGGGCCGGGACCGCCGGGGCCGGGACCGCCGGGGCCGTTCTCCGCGCGTTCGGCGCTGTCCGCGCACACCGCTTCGGCCTCGGCGAGGGCGCAGCCACCGGAGAAGACCGACAGACGTCGCAGTACGGCGCGTTCGGCGTCGCCCAGCAGATCCCAGGACCAGTCCACGACGGCCCGCAGGGTCCGCTGCCGGGGCAGGGCCGTTCTGCTGCCGCTTCCGCTGCCGAGCAGCCGGAACCGGTCGTCGAGCCGGTCCGCGAGCTGACCCGGCGCGAACGTCCGCAGCCGGGCGGCGGCCAGTTCGAGGGCGAGTGGCAGGCCGTCGAGCCTGCGGCAGATCTCGGCGCAGGCCACCGGGTCGTCGTCGGTGGAGAACCCGGGACGGGCGGCGGCGCCGCGCTCCGCGAGCAGCCGTAGCGCCATGTCCTGCGGCAGCGGTCCGACCGTGTGCACGGTCTCGCCGGGCACCCCGAGCGGCTCGCGGCTGGTGGCCAGGACGCTCACGCCGGGGCAGCGGGTGAGAACGGCCTCGGCCAGCCCGGCCACCGCGCCGATCAGATGCTCGCAGTTGTCGAGGACGATCAGCATCCGCCGCCTCCCGCAGTGCTCGACCAGCCGGGTCAGGGGGGCGCCGGGCCCCGCCTCCCCGGCCGGTGGGCCGCCGACGCCGGTCTCGCGGGCCCCGAGCACGCCGAGGACCGTCTCGGCCACGGTCCCCGCGTCGTGTACGGGCGCCAGCTCGGCCACCCAGACGCCGTCCGGCCATGAACCGGCCACCGCACGTGCGGCTTCCAGGGAGAGCCGGGTCTTGCCCGCGCCGCCGGGTCCGGTGAGTGTGACGAGCCGCGCGGTCCGCAGACCGGTGGCGAGCGCGGCCAGCTCGGGTTCGCGCCCCACGAAGGAGGTGAGCGGGGCCCGGAGGCCACCGGGAGCCGTCCTGCCGTGCCCAGGAGGACCGGGCGTGGCCGGTGGCTCGTCACCGGCGAGCAGCTCGGCGTGCAGGGCGCGCAGCTCGCGGCCGGGATCGGTACCGAGGCGTTCGGCGAGGCGGCTGCGTATCTCGTCGTACGCATGGAGCGCCTCGGCCGGCCTGCCGGAGGCGCGCAGGGCGCGGATGCGCAGCGCCTGGAGCGGCTCGTCCAGCGGCTGCTCGGCGGCGAGCGCGGCGAGGCCGGCCAGGGCGCGTTCCGGCCGGCCCCGCGCGATGTCGGCGGCCAGCCGGGCACGGCGGGCCTCGGTGTGCCGCCGCTCGGCCCGGACCGCCCTCGGGTCGCTCCCGTGGCCGGGGAGGTCGGCCAGCGCGGCGCCGTCCCAGAGCGCCAGGGCCTCGTCCAGCAGCGCGACGGCCTGCCCGGCGTCGCCCCCGCTCAGCGCGGCGGTGCCCTCCACCGTGAGCCGTTCGAACCGGAAGAGGTCGATGTCGTCGGGCGGGGCTGCCAGCCGGTACCCCCCGGGCACCGAGGCCACGGCCGCGCCGCCGAGGGCCCGTCGCACGCGCCCGACCAGCGCCTGGAGCGCGGCGACCTCGTCGGCGGGGGCGCTCTCCTCCTCGCCCCACACCTGGCCCACCAGCTGTCCCGTGCGCACGGACCGGCCGCCCTCCGCGGCGAGCGCGGTCACCAGCGCCCGGAGCCGCGCTCCGCTGAGCGGTACCTCGGTCCCGTCCTGGCGCAGCGCCCGGGTGGGGCCGAGTACGCGATAGCGGTAGGTCACCCGGCCATTATTCCTGCGGCTCACGGGTCACCTGGCCGGATTTTCAGCGCCGTACGGTCATAGCGGGCCTGAGCGTCCTCGCCCGAAGCCGCATGGTGGTCCGGGGCATCATGGCCCGAAGCCGCATGGTGGTCCGGGGCATCATGGCCCGAAGCCGCGTGGCGCTCCGGGGCATCGTCGACGGTGACGGCTCTGGACAGGGCTTCGATGGTGGTCTGGACCACAGTCGTCGGCCCCGGCCGCCCCGTCTCCGCCGGACCGGCCCCGGCGAACTGGGCCGGCTCCGCCGTCGCGTTGCGGACGATCCGGTACGGGCGACGCCGGTCGTCGCGCAGGATCCGGCCCCGCACATGGGTCCACTGACGCATCCCCGTGCGACGGGTCAGCCGGAAGTACGAGCCGTACGAGCTCCGGCCGCCACGAATCTCCGCGTTCACTACGGCGTCGAGGCGCAGTCCCTCGTCGGGCGGAACCCGTGAGATCAGGGACGAGGCCATGCCGTCGTATGCGCCGGGGCGCGGGTCGAACACGGCGAGCCCCGCGTCGTCGAGCTCGAAGGTCCCGCTTTCGAGGTCCCCGTCGAAACTGCCCATCCGGTTCAGCGCGAGTCTCTCGTCCGCGCCGATCACCGGCCGGTCCCGGCCCCGACTATGTCCTGCCATGCGCCCGCTCCGGAGGTGGGGCGGCAGCCCTGCCGGACGGCCGGACTGGGCGCTGGGGTTCATGCGTTCGAACCCATGTAGCGCAGCTTTCCCGGCCAAACCTCGCATTACGGAGAATCGCGCCTCACGGAATGCCCCGTATCCGCGCCTCAGGAGACAAGGACCGCCTGGACGGTCTTCCCGCCACCCGGCCCACCGAGCACGGAGAACCGACAGGAAAGCTCGCGGACCATCGCGATGCCTCTGCCTCCCTCCGCGGTCGCATCCGGCAGGCAGAGCCTCGGGGGCGCCGGATTGTGGTCGTGGACCTCGACGATGACGCGTCCGTGCCGCACACTCAACTGGAGTCGGCAGTTGCCGTGGCCGTGCCGGGTGGCATTGGTGACCAGCTCCGACACCACGAGTGTCACGTCGTCCACCTGGCCCGCCGGGACAGGTTCGCCACAGCCGTGGTTGAGATAGGCGGCGGTCAGATGCCGCGCCCAGCGGGCGGACGTCTCCGACGGCGGCAGGATGTACGAGGCGCGTGCGGACCGCCGTCGTGCGCGTCCGTACGCACGCATGGAAATCACTCCTCTCGTCGAAGACCGGCGTCTCTCCCGAACGGCCCTGCCGCCGGGGGCCCTCGTTCAGCGACCGGTCCGTCTTCCCGCCTTCTGATTCCCGGGTTGGATGATCGGCAATCACGCGCACCCGCCCCGGACGGAGAGCCGGTGGTCCGATAGGGGCGAGCACGGGCCTGAGACGTGACGCGCCGACGCCTCTCGTGAAGTCCCGGTCCGGGAAGCCGCTTTCGGGCAGGGGGCCACGGGCAGCAGCCACACGGCCGCCCCGCACGGCGGCCTCGGCGATACGACGGAGCGCCCGGTCGAGGACCATTCCCTCGGTGGGCCAGCAGCTCTCGGCCGGGCCCCAGCCGTGGAGGACCGCGGTGGACGCGTCGTCGAAGGTGGGGCGGTACACGCCCTGCTCGCTGCCACCACGCAGCCGGTCCACCCCGGCCGGCCCGCGCCCAGGACCGAACGCCTCGCGGGCGACAGCCGTCAGCGCTTCCCTGGTGACATCCGTTCGTACAGCATCCACGCCATGCCTCCCCGCCATTGCCTGATAGCACCGTTACGGTCCGATTGATAGCGTTCTTTCCATGAGTACGCGAGCACGCATTCTTGAGGTGGCCGCCGATCTGCTGGCGAAGTCACCCAACGGGGACATCTCCACGCGGGCGGTCTGCGACGCCGCCCAGGTGGGAGCTCCGGCGCTCTACCGGCAGTTCGGCGACAAGGAGGGGCTCCTCTCGGCCGTCGTCGACCACGAGTTCGACGCCTATCCGGCGGCCGGACGCTCCCGCGAACCGGGCGACGACCCCGTCCAGGATCTGCGCGACAGCTGGGACAGCCATGTCGGGTTCGCGCGGGCCCATCCGAATCCGTACCGCCTGACGCACTCCCCCGTCATGCGCAAGCCGCCCGCCTCCACCCTGGCGTTCCATCAGATCCTCGTCCGCGATCTGGAGCGCGCGGCGGCCCGGGGACAGCTGCGCGTCTCTCCCGAACTCGCCGCGCAGATGGTGCTGTCGGCCAATATCGGTGTGGCACTGACGCTCGCCGCCCGCCCCGCCGCCTCCACCGACCCCGAGCTGTCGCGACGGGTCCGTGACGCGGTGCACGGCTCCGTCTTCACCCCCGAGGCGATGCGCGCGGACCCCCCGGAGAAGGGCGAGGAGAGCGCGGACAACGGATCCGACACGGCCACCACGAACCCCGACGGCGGGACCCCGGTAGCCGCGGCGCGGCTGCGGGCCCTGCTGCGGCGGACACCGTCGTCATCACTGACCGCCGTCGAGGCCGCGCTACTGGCCGAGTGGCTCGAACGCGTCGCGAACGACCCCGCGGGCGACGCCTCCCCCGCCGTCCACCACACCCTGCCGTAGGAGCGACCGCCCCCGCATCCACCGCCCATGGCCATGCCCCCTTCCGGCCGGGGCACGCCTCCCGCACCCCCGACGTATCGACGCTAACACTCAACCGTTACCATCGATACCCTCGCGCCCCAGCTACCCCCGTACAGCCCAACCATTCATACGATCGGCCCGGTGGCGCCGCCCCGGCGACGTAACGCCTCTACCCCACCCACGACCGGTCCCGGCCTGCGACACGCCGTCACCAAGCACCGCCGAGCGCCTCGTTCTGCACCGGCGTTCGAATGGCGACTCCGTTTGCCCCTGAACAGACTGACGGCATGTCGGGCAAACGAAGCGCGGGACTCCTCGTGTACCGGGTCAGGGACTCCGGTCCCGAAGTGCTTCTCGGGCACATGGGCGGGCCGTTCTGGGCCGGTCGCTCCACCGCCGCCTGGTCGGTTCCCAAGGGCGAGTACGGGCCCGACGAGACGCCGGAGGCGGCGGCGCGCCGGGAGTTCCGGGAGGAGCTGGGGCTGCTGCCGCCCGAGGGGCCCTGGATCCCGCTCGGCGAGTCCGTCCAGCGGAGCGGCAAGACGGTCACCGTCTGGGCCGTCGAGGGGGACCTCGATCCCGAGCGGGTCGTGCCCGGCATGTTCACCATGGAGTGGCCGAGGGGCTCGGGCGTCCTGCGCGAGTTCCCCGAGCTGGACCGCGTCGCCTGGTTCCCGGCGGCGGACGCGGTGGAGCCCCTGGTGGCGGGTCAGCGTGTGTTCCTCGGCCGGCTGCTCCCGCACATAGCCGACGGCCGCGCCCTGTCACAACCCGGCGACTGACCCGGGGCCCCTACGCCCTGCGTCCCTTGCCCGGCGCCCCGCGCTCGCGCCTTCGTGCCCCCACACCCCACACCTCCGCGCTTGGCGCCCCCGCATCACCCCGTTTCCCTCACCCCGTTTCCCCGAAGCCGCGGGATCCCCATGCCCGCGCCCGGTCCGTGAAAGGGACTTCTCCGTGCGCTCTCGCACCCACTCGTTCGTCACCGTCGGCACGGCACTGCTGGCCGCGGCGGTCATCCCCGCCACCATCCTTCCGGCCCTGGCCGTCCCCTCCCCCGCCCGCCCGTCGCCCCGGCCGCCCGGACAGGAGGGGGCCGCGGGCCCGCCCGCCGCCATGGAACGGCCCCGGACCGGCGGACACGTACGGGAGGGGACGGTCAGCGCGGCCGCCCTGCTGGCGAGGGCCGGCGACTGCGTCCAGGTCTCCCAGGGCCTCTACCGGACCCGCGACAGCACTCCGGCCACGGTCCCCGTGTGCGACGCGAAGGGCGCCGTCTTCTGGAAGGCCGACATGGACATCGACTGCGACGGCCAGATCACCGAGCACTGCAACCTCGGGACCGATCCCTATTTCCAGGACACGACCGCCTACACCCAGTCGGACGGCAGACCGCTCAACGCCGAGACGCTCCCCTACATCGTCGTACCGACCCCTGGCTGGATCTGGAACTACCGCTCGTCGGGCATCCGGGGCGGGTCCGTCGCTGCCGTCATCCACGCCAACAAGGTGCAGTACGCCGTCGTCGGCGACACCGGGCCGTCCGGGATCATCGGGGAGGCGTCGTACGCCACGGCCCGCGCCCTGGGCATCACCGCCGACCCCTCGGGGGGCGGCGTCCCCTCGGGGGTGACGTACATCGTCTTCAAGGACTCCAGGGTCTCTCCACTGGAGGACCACGACGCCGCCGTCCGGCTGGGCAACGAACTGGCGCGGAAGTTCGTCGAGGAGAACTGAAGCGGCGGCCGGTACACGCGACATGCCCGAGGAGATACAACGCGCGGCGGGGCCGGCCCCGCCGCGCCGCCCACCGCGTCCGCCGGCCACCCACCCAGCCGGACGGACGGACGGTCGGTCGGTCGGTCGGTCGGTCGGTCGGTCGGATGCGAACGCGCGCTGGGCGCCGCACCGGGAATCAGACGATCCACTCGGAGATCTCCGTCTGCTCGCGGGCGCTGCCGTACGGCTGGGGCGCGCTGTACGCGCCACGGGCGATGTACCACCACGCGGTCGCCAGGACCAGCACGGCGGCCAGGGCGATCACCGCGTAGTTCATCGTGCCGACGTTCACCGGGTTGCTCTGCGGCAGGCAGAAGAGCACCGCGACCGCGGCGCCGCGGCCGACCGCGATCCAGCCGACCCGTCTGCTCCAGCGGCCCAGGTTCCAGGGGCCCGGCGCGAAGCGGTCCTTGGCACGCAGTTTCAGGACACCAACCCCCGGGAACGCACCTGCCACCGTCACCCCTGGGGACCCTGCTGCCGCGAACGGCCCCGGCGCTCCACGCCGCACCGAACGGAATGTAATCGAACTGGGATCTGCGCAGGCACCTCGGGCGCGGCGCACACCCCCGGGCACGACGCCGTCACCACCGCCCCCGCCGCTTCCCTCCCCGGTGAACGGTGAGTGACCGATCGTGGTCCACCGGCCGTGCGGGCGGCGACAGTTCGCCGTCGTCGGTGATTCCTGTGCGGTGATGGGCGTGGACCGTTGCGGCGCCGTTCATAAGCAGGTCACACCCGGTGCCGACCATCGAGGAGCAGCCGGAGGGCCGTCCCCGGCACGCTTGCTGATGCGCTCGCACTCAGGGAGACCGCACCATGACACGCATACGCTCCGCAGCCGTCGACCGCCGCTCCTTCCTCACCGCCACCGGAGCAGTCGGCGTCTCTGCGGGCATCGGGCTCGCGCTCGGCACGGGCGGCGCTTCCGTGGAGGCCGCCGCCGCGCCCGGAACGGCCGTCCCCGCGCCCCGCGCCCCGGCCGCCGCCACCCCGCTGCGTACCGTCGCCGCCCGTACGACGCTGGACTCGGTCGCCGCGCCGCGTGACACCTCGGTGGCCTTCCGCCGGCTCCACGACGGGCCCGGTTGGCGCAGGGTCGTCCGCGAGGGGCTCGGCGCGCCCCGGGCGGGCCGTGCCGAGCGGCGTACCGTGCTCAGCTCCTTCGTCCAGCTCACCGATCTGCATCTGGTCGATGTGCAGCACCCGGTGCGCACCGAGTATCTGCGCTCCCAGCAGCTCTCGGGATGGCGTCCGCAGGAGGCGCTCACCGTGCCGGGTGCGGTGGCGCTGATCGAGCAGGTCAACGCGCTGAAGGCCGGGCCCGCGACCGGGGCTCCGCTCTCCTTCGCGGTGACGACCGGCGACAACACGGACAACAACTCCAAGGCGGAGCTCGACTGGTTCCTCACCGTGATGAGCGGTGGCCGCGTCTCCCCCAACACGGGTGACGCCCGGCGCTACGAAGGGGTGCAGAACTCCGCCGAACGGCTGTTCTGGCACCCGGAGGACGCCCTGCGCGACACCGACAAGCGGCTCGGCTTCCCCCGGATAGACGGCTATCTGGCGGCCGCGATCCGCGCCGTCGACAGCCCCGGGCTGCGCATCCCCTGGTACTCGACCGTCGGCAACCACGACGGGCTGGCCAGTGGCGCGATGGCCGACAGGACCGGGTTCCTCGCGGAGTTCGCCGTCGGCTCGAAGAAGCTGTACGGGATCCCCGACGCCGAGGCCAAGGAGATGCTGCGGCTGCTGTCGAAGGGCGACGACCCCGGTGGCGCCCGGCTGATCGCCCTGCTGCGCCGTTCGAAGCGGCTGATGCGGTCGATCACCCCGGACCCGGGCCGGGCCCCGTTCACCCCGCACGACTATCTGACCGCGCATCTCGATCCGGCGCGTACGGGCGCGGGGCCGGTGGGGCACGGCTACACGACGGCCCATCTGGGGAGCGACACGCTGTACTACACGTTTCCGATGGGCGAGAACGTCATCGGGATCAGCCTCGACACCACGGACCGCGGCGGCCACTACACCGGTTCGCTGGGCACCGCGCAGCTGAACTGGCTGAAGCGGACGCTCAAGGAGCACCGGGACGCGTACGTCGTCGTGTTCAGCCACCACAACAGCTGGACGATGACCAACACCCACCCCGACCCGGCGCGTCGGGGCGAGGCCCGGCACAACGGCGAGGAGGTGCTCGGCCTGCTGAGGAGGAACCGCAATGTGCTGGCCTGGGTCAACGGGCACAGCCACCGCAACTCGATCCTGCCGCACGGCACGTTCTGGGAGATCTCGACCGCCTCGCACATCGACTTCCCGCAGCTCGCGCGGGTCATCGAGATCGCCGACAACCGGGACGGCACACTGTCGCTGTTCACCACACTGATCGAGTCGGCGGCGCCGCACGGAACCGACTTCCGTGATCTGTCGCAGACCGGTCTCGCCGCGCTCTACCGGGAGCTGTCGCACAACGCGCCGGGCTCCACCACCGCCCCGGCGGGCAGGGCGACGGACCGCAACACCGAGTTGCTGCTCAGCCGTTGACCAGGGCTCCGCTCAGTGCCGCGCAGGTGCCGCGCAGCCGTTGATCAGGCACTGGAGCGCGGGCGCGCAGAGATCCGCGAGGCGCTCCGGTAGGGTCACCTCGGCGTACGGACCGAGAGCGAAGGCCCGGCGCGCCGGACGGCGGCCCGGCCCGTACCCGCGTCCGTGGTGTCCGTTCCCCCGGCGGGCTGTCCGTTCACGCGTCCTCCGTACGGTCGTGGCCCGGCCCGCGCCCCGGGGTGACGCACGCGGGGTGCGCAGCCGTTCACCTCCCAGGCGAACACTTGTACACCCCCGTCCGCTTCGGTATGTCCCGTACGACCGGCACACTGTTCCAGGGCGGGTATACGAACCACCCCCTTCGCTCACCCCCTGGGAGGCACGATGGCGCTACAGATCAGCGCGACCAATCCGGAGCAGCCGGCCGTGCTCCTGGACCTGCCGTGGAACACCCCGCTCGACCAGTGGCCCGAGGAGTGTCTCGTCGCGCTCCCGCGCGGTATCTCGCGCCATGTGGTGCGTTTCGCGTCCGCCGGGCCCGAGGTGATGGCGATCAAGGAGATATCCGAGCGGGGCGCGGTGCGCGAGTTCGGGCTGCTGCGCGATCTGCACCGGCTGGGTATCCCCGCCGTGGACCCGGTGGCGGTGGTGACCGGACGGCTGGACCAGGAGGGTCTGCCGCTGGAGCCCGCGCTGATCACCCGGCACCTCAAGGGGTCCCTGCCGTACCGCGCGATGTTCGAGTCGACGATGCGCCCCACCACCGTGAAGCGGCTCATGGACGCCCTGGCCGTGCTGCTGGTCCGGCTGCATCTCGCCGGGTTCGCCTGGGGCGACTGCTCCCTGTCCAACGTCCTGTTCCGGCGGGACGCGGGCGCGTACGCCGCCTATCTGGTGGACGCCGAGACCGGACAGCTCCAGCAGAACCTGAGCCAGGGACAGCGTGACTACGACATCGAGCTGGCCCGGGTGAACATCGCCGGGGAGCTGATGGACCTGGAGGCCTCGGGCGCACTGCACCCGTCCGTCGACCCGGTGCCGTTCGGCGCGGCGATCGTCCGGCGCTACGAGGACCTGTGGCACGAGGTGACGCGCGAGTCGGTGTATCCGGTGGGCAAGCGGCACTACATCGACCGCCGGATCCGCCGGCTGAACGATCTGGGCTTCGATGTGGCGGAGATGCAGATCAAGCGCTCGCCGCAGGGCGACACCGTCACCTTCCTGCCGAAGGTGGTGGACGCGGGCCACCACCAGCGGCAGCTGCTGCGGCTGACCGGGCTGGACGCCGAGGAGAACCAGGCCCGGCGGCTGCTCAACGACCTGGAGAGCTGGATGGCGGGGGAGGACGACTACGCGCCGGGCGATCCGCTGGGGGCCAGGCCGGAGGTGCTGGCGCACCGCTGGGTCCGCGATGTGTTCCGGCCGACCGTACGGGCCGTGCCGCTGGAGCTGCGCGGTGAGATGGACACGGCGCAGATCTACCACGAGGTGCTGGAGCACCGCTGGTACCTGTCGGAGGAGGCGGGCCACGATGTGGGGCTCGACGCGACGGTCGAGGACTACAGCGCCCATGTGCTGCCGCATACGGTGAAGGCGATGGCGCCGTCGTCCACGCACTCGGCGGCGGAGCTGTCCCCCTGACGGCCGGGGCCTACTGGAGGGCGCGTACCGCCGCCGTGAAGACGGAGGGCAGCCGGGCCGCCGCGGGCACGATCAGCCGGGCGCCCGCCGGGCGGCCGCTGATCCGCAGCAGCCCTTCGGTCAGCAGCCGGTGGCGCCGGGAGAGGTCGCGCCACCGGCGGTCGTAGTCCTGGGGCCGGCCCGCGCGCAGACACCGCACGGCCGCCTCGGCGGACGCCAGCGCGAGCGCGACGCCCTCGCCGGTGAGCGCGTCGACATAGCCCGCCGCGTCGCCCACGAGCAGCACCCGGCCCGCGCTCCGGCTCCGTACGCGCTGGCGCAGCGGGCCCGCGCCGCGCACGGCGGTCGCGGGCTCGCCGTCCAGTCGGGCGAGCAGTTGGGGGAAGCCCGCGAGATGGTCGTCGTAGCCGCGTCTGACCGTGCTGAGGACGGCCACTCCGACGAGGTCGTCGGCGACCGGGGTCACATACGCCTCGCCCGCCCCGGCGTGTCCCCGCGACGACGGCCAGTGCACCTCCACGAAGTCCGTCCAGGGCCGCACGCGGTAGTGCCGCCGCTGGCCGTAGCGCCGGGGCCGCCGGTCGGGCAGGTCCAGGCCGAGGCCACGGCGTACGGGCGAGTGGAGTCCGTCCGCCGCCACCAGCCAGCGCGCCCGCAGCCCGCCCGCCGTCACCTGGTCGGCGCTCTGCTCGACCGCGCCGACCCGGCCGGTCACGAACCGCGCCCCGGCCTCCGCGGCCCGCCGCGCCAGCGCCCTGTGCAGTTCCGTACGGCGTACGCCGAGCCCCGTACCGTCGCCGAAGGGCGCCTCGGCCGTCCGTGATCCGTCGACGTAACGGATCCCGCGCAGCGGCCGGCCTGCGGGAAGGGTGAGTCCGAGCGCGGTCAGGGCGCGTACGCCACGGGGCATGACGCCCTCGCCGCACGCCTTGTCCACCGGGGTGGCGCGCGGTTCGATCACCACGGTCTCCAGTCCGGCGAGCGCGGCGTGGACGGCGGTGGCGAGTCCGGCGGGCCCGCCGCCCACGACGATCAGGTCGATCACGGGCGGGCGCCGAGGGCGGCGGGGGCACCGAGGCCGAGCGCCCGGTTCTCGCAGCGCAGCCGGACCGTGAGCAGCCACGCGTTGAGCGCCGTGAACACCAGCGCGGTGATCCAGGCACCGTGCACGAGCGGCAGGGCGATCCCCTCGGCCACCACCGCCACGTAGTTGGGATGGCGCAGCAGCCGGTACGGTCCGCGCGCCACCAGCGGCAGCCCCGGCACCACCAGCACCCGGGTGTTCCAGCGCGGCCCCAGGGTGCGCACGCACCACCAGCGCAGCGCCTGCGCGGCCATGACGACGGCGAGCATGGTCCCGCCGACCGCCGGGGCGAAGGGCCGGTCCGCCGCTCCGGCTTCGACCAGACAGCCCAGCAGCAGCGCGGTGTGCAGGGCGACCATCGGCGGGTAGTGCCCCCGGCCGTGCTCGACGGCGCCGCGCTCCAGGCTCCAGCGGGCGTTACGCCGGGCGACGGCCAGCTCGACGCAGCGTTCGGCGCCGACCGCGAGGATCAGCGCGGTGTACCAGATCATGTCTTCGCCTCATCTCCCAGCGGACTCTTCGACGGGCCGCTACCGGAGCGGGCACTACCGGAAACGGGCCACTACCAGCGGAGCAGCACCAGCTCGGTGCAGAATCCCGGCCCTATGGCGAGCAGCAGTCCCGCGCTGCCGGGCGGCGGGGGCCGCTCGGCGAGGGTGTCGCGCAGGACGTGGAGGACCGAGGACGACGACAGGTTTCCCACCGCCGCCAGGGACCGCCAGGTCAGGTCGAGGGCCCCGGCCGGCAGGTCGAGGGCCTCCTCGACGGCCTCCAGGACCTTCGGCCCGCCGGGATGACACACCCACGCGGTGATGTCGCGGCGGGTCAGGCCGTGGTCCGCGAGGAATCCGTCCACCTCTGCGGGGAGGTTCTTGCGTACGACGTCGGGGACGCTCGCGTCCAGCACCAGCCGGAAGCCGGAGCCGGTGATGTCCCAGCCGAGCGCCCGTTCGGTGTCCGGGTAGAGATGGCTGCGGGTGTCGACGACGACGGGCCCGCCGGCCGCGCGGGGGCCGACCGGCCCGCGCCGGGCGCCGCAGGCGACGACGGCGCCCGCACCGTCCCCGAAGAGCGCGGTGCCGATGAGGTTGGCGGGCGAGCTGTCGTCGCGCTGGAAGGTGAGCGAGCACAGTTCGACCGAGAGCAGGACGGCCACATCGTCGGGCCGCCCGAGCAGATAGTCGTGCAGCCGGGCGATCCCCGCCGCGCCCGCGACGCACCCCAGGCCGAAGACCGGCACTCTTCTGACGTCGGGGCGCAGCCCGAGGAGTCCGGCGAGCCGCGCGTCGACGGAGGGCGCGGCGATGCCGGTCACCGAGGTGAACATCAGCAGGTCGACATCGCGCGGGGAGAGCCCCGCCGTCTCCAGCGCGCCGGTGACGGCCTCGGCCCCGAGCGGTACGGCGGTGGCGATGAAGGCGTCGTTGACCGCGCCGAAGTCCTTCAGCCCTGCGTAGTGGTCCAGCGGCAGGGCGGTGTGCCGGGTGGCCACCCGCGCACCCCGGTGCAGCCGGTCCAGCACCCTGCGGTCGGCGCCCTCGGGCAGACACGCCCGCGCGACCATGTCCGTGATGTCGTGCTGGCTGTGCCGGTGGGGAGCCAGGGCTCCGTGGACAGCTGCGATACGGGTCATCTGCGGTCCGGGTTCGGGGGCGGGGGACGTGGCATCCCTCCCCGCGTACCACCGCGCCACACGCCAAGTCGCCTGTACGGCCGCACCGGCCCGCCCGTGCCTACGATGAGCGCGTGGACGCCATCGACCAGGCAGTACGTACGTCCGTACAGGCTCCGCCGGGCCGGCCGGTCGCCCTGCTGAGGGCCTGTCACCCGGTGCCCACCGTGGTGGTGACCCTGCTGGTCTCGGGGGTCGCGGGGGCGTCCGGGCAGGGTTTGCCCGGGTGTGTTCTGGCCACCGCCGCCGTGCTGGCGGGGCAGCTGTCCATCGGCTGGAGCAATGACGCGGTGGACGCGGCGCGGGACATCGCGGCGGGCCGGAGCGACAAGCCCGTGGCGACCGGGGCGCTGCTCCCCCGTACCGTACGGATCTCGGCGCTGGTCGCGCTGGCGGTGTGTGTGCCGCTGTCCCTCGCGTACGGGGTGCTCGCCGGGACGGTGCATCTGGTGGGTGTGTCCGCCGCCTGGCTGTACAACCTGTGGCTGAAGCGGACGGTGCTGTCCTGGCTGCCGTACGCCGTCGGGTTCGCCTCACT
Source organism: Streptomyces sp. NPDC088554 (assembly GCF_044752945.1). NCBI lineage: Bacteria > Bacillati > Actinomycetota > Actinomycetes > Kitasatosporales > Streptomycetaceae > Streptomyces > Streptomyces sp. NPDC088554. The sequence goes on from NZ_JBIVMF010000013.1 coordinate 177,071, forward strand.
GCCCGCCTTCGTGACGCTCGGGCTGCCGGGGCAGCCCCGGCCCGACGGGTGGACCGTCACCGCCGCCGCGCTGATCGGGGTCGGCGCGCATCTGGGCAATGTGCTGCCGGACATCGGGGGCGATCTGGCCCTCGGGGTACGGGGCTGGCCGCAGCGGCTGGGCCCGGCCGGGGTCCGGCTGCTGCTGCCCGTCCCGCTGGTGGCGGCGACGGTGCTGCTCGCGCTCGGCCGGCCGTCCGTCCCCGGCGCGGCGGCCGTCGCACTGGCCCTGGCCGTCGCCGTGGGCGGGGCGCTGCTGGGACGTCACCGGCCGGGGGCGGCCTTCCTCGCGGCGATCCTGGTCGCGGCAGCGGATGTGGCACTGCTGCTGCGCCAGGGACCGCCGTCCGGCTGAGAGCCTGTCGGGTGACCTTCGATCGCCCGGCTCGGAGGCAACCCGACAGGCCCTGAGGGGTCAGCTCGCGAGCTGCTCCCGCAGGAAGGCGAGCGTGCGCTCCCACGCCAGCGCGGCGGAGTCCGCGTGGTACGCCTCGGAGCGGCCGTCGTTGAAGAAGGCGTGGCCCGCGCCCGGGTAGACGTGGAGGACCGGGGCGGTGCCCGACTGGGACTCGATGGTCGTCCTGAGCTCTTCGAGGGCCGCGAGCGGCACGGTGTCGTCCAGCTCGCCGTAGTGGCCGAGGATCTGCGCCTTGAGGCGCGAGAAGTCGGGCACGCCGTCCTTGTTGACCCCGTAGAACGGGACGGCGGCGGAGACCCGCTGGTCCTCGGCGGCCAGGCTGAGGACGAATCCGCCGCCCATGCAGAAGCCGACGGTGCCGACCGTGTCGCCGTCGGTCTCGGGGCGGTCCAGCAGATAGCCGACGGCTCCTTCGAGCAGCTCCACCCCGCGGGCGGTGGGCAGTTCGAGCATCATGCGCAGCGCCTCCTCGGAGTCGTGGGCGACCTCGCCGCCGTACAGGTCCGGGGCGAGCGCCACGAAGCCCGCCTGCGCGAAGCGGTCGGTGATGTCCTTGATGTGGGCGGTCAGGCCCCACCACTCCTGGATGACGATGACGCCGGGGCCGTGTCCGGCGGGCGGGACGGCGAGATAGCCGTACGCGGTGGTGCCCGCGCTCGGGAAGGACACGTTCTGCGGGGTGGGCTCGTTGGCCATGGGGGGTCCCAACTGTTGTCGGTTGACGGTGACATCGGGATGGTACGGAGGCGGCGCACCCGGGTTCTGTCCCACCCCCCGGGCTGGCGTGTCAGGCGGCCGGGGCGGTGAGGAAGGCGCGGATGTCGTCGAGCTCCCCGGCGCCGATCGCGTGGCCCAGCGCCGGGTACAGGCGTTCGTCCAGCGCGGCGCCGGACTTCTCGCGCAGCCACACGCGGGTTCCGGCCACCAGGTCCGAGGGGATGACCGTGTCAGCCTCGTCGCGTCCCCAGAAGACCCGGACACCGTCGAGCCTGCCGGGGCCGGCGGGCAGTCCGGCGTCCAGGGGCAGGGTGCCGGAGAGCAGGACCGCCGAGGCGAACCGTTCCGGCCGGGCCAGCAGCAGCCCGCCGGCCATCGCCATGCCGCCGGAGAAGCCGAGCAGGCCGACGGAGCTGTGCTGCCCGGCCACGGTGTCCAGCCAGCCGAAGATCCGCTCGGAGCTGTCCGCGAGGGACTCGGCGACCGGCCGCCCGATCCCCCGGTTGGCGAACCAGGCGTATCCGTCGCCCTCCGCGATCGGGGCGCGGACGAAGGCGACGGTGGTGCCCTCGGGCAGGTACGGGGCCAGCTCGGAGAAGGTCCGCTCGTCCGAGCCACGACCGTGCAGCGCCACGAGGAGCGGGGTGCCGTCCCGGGCGTCCTCCGGCCGGGACCAGCGGACGACCAGGGGATTCTGTTCTGCGTACGGCATGCCGGGCTCTTCTCTCTACCAGGTACGGGCAGCGTGTACGGGACCGTGGCCGACGGACGAGCGGCGCACCGCCACGGTCCCGCCCGCCGCGTCCGTCAGGCAGCGTACGCCTTGTCATTGAAGATTCAAGCACTGCATGGGGCGAAGCTCGGGGCGAAATATGTGACGAAGCCATGGCGAAGCGCCGGGACCCTGCGGGTCTTCCTCAACGTACTCGAAAACGCGCTCGACCTCGGTCCCTGTCCATCCGGATTCCTCATTCCTCCACCCGGGCACGCGACGGCGCTCCCGCGCGTTGTGGGAGTGGCTCTGTGTGACACCTGAGGAGAGATGACGGAATGGCTCTGTGGGACCGGTTCAAGGAATCCGCCGCGACGATGCAGACGCAACTCATGGCGAAGAAGAACGACTTGAAGAGTGGCGCCTTCCGTGACGCGAGCATGGCGATGTGCGCCCTGGTCGCGGCGGCGGACGGCTCCATCGACCCCGTGGAGCGGCAGCGGGTCGCCTCTCTGATCGCCACCAACGAGGTGTTGCAGAACTTCCCGGCGGACGACCTCCGGCGTCGCTTCGACGACTATCTGAACAAGCTGACCGCCGACTTCGCGTTCGGCAAGGTCAGCGTCCTCCAGGAGATCGCGAAGGCCAAGAAGAAGCCCGCGGAGGCGCGGGCGGTCGTCCAGATCGGCATCGTCATCGGCGGCGCCGACGGGGACTTCGACCAGGCGGAGCAGGCCATCGTCCGCGAGGCGTGCTTCGCGCTGGATCTGCCGCCGCACGAGTTCGACCTCTGATCGAGCACGACCTCTGATCGAATGCGACCTCTGATCACGGCGGACGCGTGTGGGGCGGTGGCCATCGGCCGCCGCCCCACGCGCCCGCTCAGTCCCGCTTCCTGAAGGCCCAGGCCATCTCCGGCTCCAGCGCGAAGCGGAAGACCCGCCGCACCGGCGCCGTACAGAGCAGGGTCACGGCCGCGGCGGCGAGGACCGTCACCAGGACCGCGCCCGCCGGTCCGTCCGGCACGCCCTTGCCGTACCAGCCCCAGATACCCGCGCTCTGGGCGAGGAAGCCGTGCAGCAGATAGCCGCAGAGCGTGCCCGCGCCGAGCGCCGTGAACCACGTACGGCGACCGGGCACCCAGGCGAAGAAGCAGGCGGTCAGCACGAGGGAGCAGCCGAACAGGGCGAACGACATCAGGACCCCGACCCACCAGGGCGCGCCCATCTCCTGGGCGCTGTTGCGGTGGAAGAACCACGCCATGTTCATCCGGACGACCGCCCAGTAGGCGAAGCCGACGGCGCACACGAAGACCGGCACGGCCAGGATCCGCACCTCCTTGCGCCGTACCAGTTGGAAGTGCTCGGGCTTCATCACGAGCCCCAGCACGAAGAACGGCAGGAACTGAAGCACCCGCTGGAGATCGAGGTCGTCCCCGATGTCCGGTGAGGTGGTGGCCAGCGCGGCGATCACCAGCGCGAGCGGGAGGGGCCAGCGGACCTGCCGCCAGATCGGCACCGTCATCCGCCAGACGAACAGCGCGAGCAGGAACCAGGTCAGATACCAGGGGTCCAGCAGGGTGATCTGCATCGACGGATCGTCGGCCGCCCATCGGCGGAAGAGGCTGTACGTCACCTCGAACACGATGTACGGGACGGCGATCCCGGTGAGCAGCCGGCGCACCCGGCCGGGGCCGAAGTCGAAACTCCGCGAGAAATAGCCGGAGATGATGATGAACGCCGGCATGTGGAAGCTGTAGACGACGATATAGAGCGCCGAGACCAGTCGGCTGCCGTCCCTCAGCGGCTCCCAGGCGTGCCCGATCGCGACCAGCACGATCGCCAGATATTTCGCGTTGTCGAAGAAGGCGTCCCGCTTCTTGGCCGGCGCCGCGGCCGACTCGCGCACCTCCGGTCCGGCGTCGGTGCCCCTTGTCCGATCAGCGAGTTTCTCGGTGGTTTGAGTCACATCGCCTCCCCGAGGGAACCCGGGGTGCGCTCGGCGACTCTTAGCAAGTTCGTGGAGGGAAACAGCAGAGCAAACATTCGAGGCACCCTAACCCCGAAGTCCGCCGCCCCTCCACTCGGGTCACCGGCCACCTCGGCGGAGCATCGCGTGTTTCGGCCGCCCCGGGGAGGTGAACACTGTCCCGGAGTGGCCGAATCCTCCTGGTGACAACGGGGCAACGGAGGCTTCATAGTGGGAAGTTGGGGCATTCCCCGCCGATTCCGCCAGCCCGGCGGCACCGGTCGGCGCAATCGGCCCCGCTGCACCGCGCGACAGCACTGCGACAGCACGCACAAGCACTGCGGCCAGGCCATCAGGCCCCACAGGACGGCGCAAGGAGAGCGGCCGTGCATGATGAATTCCTGTGCCATGTCACCGCGTACGGAATCTGCGGCGGACAGCGTATCGGCGTCCCCCTGGGCACCTATCGCGCCCCCACCCTGGCGCTCGCGCTGTGGTGGTTACGGGACCGGGCGACCTGGATCGCGGAACGGCTCGATCCGAGCCCCGAGAGCGGGCACTTCCCGGCCCGGGCGCTCGCGCCCGTGGCGGACACCGTGCCGGACGTACCGGCGACGCTCCGGATCTGGCGGGACGACGTGGCCCATCAGGACCTGATCGCGGAGCATCTGGCCGCCGGACGGCTGATCCGCGTCGCCACCCGCGACGACACCACGGAGTACGAACTGCTCGCGGAATCGGTGGACGCGCTGAGAATGGACCGGGCGCTCCCGGTCCTGATCACGCCGGCCCCGGCCGCCGACGGCTCCTGGGAGCGCGCGCTCGCCACCTCCTCGCCCGCCGCGCACGAATACCATGGCGACACCACGCGCCCCGGACCGCCGTACGGCCGCTCCTGAGCCCGGGAACCGGACGCCGCCCCGTCTCATCGCGGCGCGGCCGCCTCCCCCTGGGCGATCTCGATATGCGCGTGCAGATCGTCGGCCGCCCCGACCGCCGTGGCTCCGGAGACCAGCAGACAGAGCAGCAGTACGCCCGCGACCAGCCGTCCGGCCCCCGGCAGGACGGGCCGCGTCGCCGCGTCGGCGTCCAGTAGCGCGGCGACCCGGCGCGGCACCGGCCCCGCCGTCGCCGCCGGCACGGAGCCCGGCCTGACCGGCGCGGCGGTACGGGAGCGGCGGGCGGCCAGCGCGGCCCGGCCGATCGCGCGGGCGGCGAGCCGCCGGTCGCCGACCGCCGCGGCGGCGGTCTCGTCCGCGTCGCGCTCCAGCGCGTAGCCGAGGGGCTCGCGCAGAGCGCGCAGGGCGGGGTGGCAGCGGGCGGCCGCCTCCGCCGCCAGGAGGAAGAGATGGTGGCGGCCGCGCAGATGGGCGCGCTCATGGGCGAACAGCGCCTCCCGTTCGGCGGGCTCCAGGGCGCGCAGCATGCCCGTGGTGACGACGATCCGCCCCGGCCGGCCCGGCAGCGCGTACGCGTCCGGCACGGCGTCCCGTACGACGGCCAGCTCCCCGTCCGTACCACCGTGGGCGGCCCCGGCCCGGCGCAGCCAGGTCAGGTCGCGCCGGAGCGCCGCGCCGAGCGAGCCCACGACCCCGGCGAGCAGGGCCCCGGCCACCGAGGCGAGCGCGATGGTGACGGCGGGCGGCCCCGCCGTCAGCGGCTCGACCAGCTCACCGAGGACCGCGACGGCCGGCAGATACGACGCGCCGGGGACGACCAGCAGCGCCAGCGCGGCCGAGCTGCTCCCGGCCAGCGTCAGCGCGACGCCGGTGAGCAGCCACACGGCCCGGCGGGGCGGGAGTCCGGCCGCGACCCGGCGGGCGGCGGGCGCCGCGAGGAAGGGCGTCAGCAGCGGCACCCAGACGAGGAGGATCATTCGGCCCCACCGTCCAGCAGGGAGCGCAGCAGCGCCTCGTCCTCGTCGTTGAGCTGGGAGACGAAGCGGGCCAGGACCGCGCCGCGGTCCTCGTCCTTGGCCAGCTCGGAGTGCATCCGGCGGGCGGTCAGGCCCGGCGCGTCCTCGGTCGGGGTGTACGCGTAGCCACGCCCGGCCCTGACCCGGGTGACGCTGCCCTTCTCGTACAGCCGCGAGAGGATCGTGGTGACCGTGGTGCGGGCGAGCGGCGCTCCGAGCGCGCGCTGGACCTGGCCGGGGGTCAGTGGCCCGTCCGCGGCCCAGAGGGCAGCCAACACACCGGACTCCAGCTCGCCGGCCGGTCGCCGCTCCAGGCTCTCGTCGCCCATGGAACGCTCCTCCCGTTTTCTTCGTCTACAGTGAAGTAGACCGTCTACAACACTGTAGTCGGCCAGTTGTCGCGCGGGTCTCCCTGCCGACCATTATGGGAGCGGCCCCTCCATGAACGTTTCCGGTGGCGAGCGCTGGTTCGACGACGGCCTGTACCGATCCATCACGGAGCTGGCGCACCGCTCCCCCGGCCGGCTGGACAGCGCGGTCGCCGCCTGGTCGACGTACGGCCTCGCCCTGTTCGGCGCGCTGCTGCTCGCCGCGTGGTGGCGGGCCAGATCCGTCTCCCCGGGGCGGGCGGCGCTGGCGCTGGCCGCGCCCGTGGCCGTACTCCTGGCGTTCGCCGTCAGTACGGGGCTCAAGTCGGCCCTCCAGGAGCAGCGGCCCTGCCGGACGCTGCGCCTGATCACCGTCGAGGTCTGCCCCCCGGCGGGTGACTGGTCGCTGCCGAGCAATCACGCGGTGATCGCGGCGGCCGCCGCCGTGGCGCTGCTGTTCACCGACCGCGCGCTCGCGGCCGTCGCGGTGCCCGCCGCCGTGGCGATGGCGGCGTCCCGGGTGTGGGTCGGGGTCCACTATCCGCACGATGTGGCGCTCGGGCTGGCCGTGGGCGCGGCCGTGGCCTGGGCGCTGATGGCCGCCGTACGGCGGACCGCGCCGCGCGCCGAGGGGCTGCGCGCGACCCGGCTGCGCCCGCTGCTCGCCCGGCGGTGAACGCGCTCGACCCGGCTGCGCCCGCTGCTCGCCCGGCGGTGAACGCGCTCGACCCGTGACGGGCGCGGGTCCCTGGGCCGCGGGGGCCCGCCGGGTACTGTCCTGGAAATCGGGTATCCGGAGGCCGGAGAGGTGGCACAGTCATGTTCGGGCACCGATTCCTGGAGCTGCGCCGCAGGGTGTCCGTCCCGTACGCCGCGCTCGCCTGGAACCGCGGCCGCGAGATGGAGTTGATGCACCGGTCGATGAGTTTCGCCGCGCTCGGCTTTCTGACCCTGGTGCCGCTGCTGATCCTCGTCGCGGCGGCCGATCCCGCGAGCGGCCAGGGGTTCGCGCGCTGGCTCGGGCAGGGGCTCGGGGTGTCCGCGTCGTCGCAGGAGGAGATCCAGCAGCTGTTCAGCAGACCGGTCCAGGCGTTGCAGCGGACGACGGCGTTCGGACTGGCCGCCCTCGCCGCGTTCGGGCTGACCTTCGGGGGCGCGGTGCAGACCGGTTACGAGCGGGTCTGGGAGCTGCCGACGGCGCGCTGGCACACGATGTGGCGGCACGTGCTGTGGCTGGCGGTGCTGGTCGTCTTCCTCGTCCTCTTCGTCAATACGACGGTCTCCTCCGACTCCACGCTCCAGGCGCTGGTCACCGTGGGCGATGTGATCGGGACCCTTCTCTTCTTCTGGTGGTCCCAGTACATCCTGCTCGCGGGCCGGGTCCGCTGGCGGGCGCTGCTGCCCGGCTCCATCGCCATCGCCCTGGGGCTACTGGGGCTGCGGGTGTTCTCCCGGGTCGTCTTCTCCCCGCTGATCGCCTCGAACGCCGTCACCTACGGCCCGTTCGGCACGGTGCTGGTCCTTCAGTCCTGGCTGGTCGGGGTCGGGTTCGTCGTGTACGGCGGGGCGCTGGTGGGACGGCTCTTCCACGAGCACCGCACCCATCTGCGGCTGCGGCGGCGGCTGGAGGAGGAGGCCGCGGCGGAAGAGGCCGCAGGGACCGGTGACTGACGCCCCGGGTGCGGGTACGGTGATCGTCCCCGCGCGAGCCGTCGCTGTCTCCGCACCCTCGCGCCCGCTGGAGAGCCGCCTCCTATGACATCGACGTCGACCGCCGCCCCCGCCGCCGTGCGGCGCGGGGCCTGGCTCACGGATCTGCCCGTTCTGCTGGTCGCCGTGGTCTGGGGCGGCAGCTATCTCGCCGCGAAGGACATCGCCACCGCCGATACGGTGATCGCCGTTCTGGTACTGCGGTTCGGGATGGTGCTGCCCGTACTGGCCGTCGTGGGGTGGCGGAGGCTGCGGGCACTCGACGCGGCCCAGTGGCGGGGGGCCGGGCTGCTCGGGCTCGTCCTGAGCGGGATCTTCCTGCTGGAGACCTACGGCGTCGTCCACACCTCGGCGACCAACGCCGGACTGATCATCAGCCTGACCATGATCGTGACCCCGCTCGCGGAGGCCGCCGTCACCAGGACCCGGCCGCCCGGGTCCTTCGTCGCCGCCGCCGGGCTCTCGGTCACCGGGGTGGTGCTGCTGACCCGGAACGGCGGGTTCACCGCGCCCTCGGCGGGCGATCTGCTGATGCTGCTGGCCGCCCTCGCCCGTACCGTCCATGTGCTGGCGATGGCCCGGATCAAGGCGGTGCGGGAGGCCGACCCGCTGTCGCTGACCACCGTGCAGCTCGGCGGCGCGGTCGTGGTCTTCGCGGTGCTGGCCGCGGCGCCGGGCACGGGCGCCGCGCCCTGGACCGCGGCGGCCGCTTTCGGCCCCCGCGAGTGGGCGGTGCTGCTCTTCCTGTCCGTGTTCTGCACGCTCGGCGCGTTCTTCGTACAGATGTGGGCGGTACGGCGCACCTCGCCGTCGCGGGTGAGCCTGCTGCTCGGCACGGAACCGCTGTGGGCGGCCGCGGCCGGTGTCGCGATCGGCGGCGAGTACCTGGGGACGGCCGGGGTACTGGGGGCCGTACTCGTTCTGACGGGCACGACCTGGGGCCGCCGGGCGGCGGACGGCCGGGGGCGTGCCGTGGAGTCCACGGCACGCCCCGGTTCATGACTCAGAGGTCGAACTCGCTGGGCGCGATACCGACCGCGTAGCACGCCTCGCGGACGACCGCCTGCTCCGTCTTGTCGAAGTCACCGTCGGCGCCGCCGATGACGATGCCGATCTGGATGACCGCGCGGGCCTCGGTGGGCTTCTTGGCGACCTTGCCGATGGTCTGGAGGACGGCGACCTTGCCGAAGTCGAAGTCGGCCGTCAGCTTCTGGCAGTAGTCGTTGAAGCGGGCCTGCAGATCCTCCGCGGGGAAGTTCTGGAGCACGTCGTTGGTCATGATCAGCGCGGCGACGCGCTGGCGCTCCGAGGCGTCGATGGAGCCGTCGGCGGCGGCGACCAGGGCGCACATGGCCATGCTGGCGTCACGGAAGGCGCCGCTCTTGAGGTCGTTCTTCTTCGCGTTGAGCTGCGCCTGCATCGTCGAGGCGGAATCCTTGATGCGGTCCCACAGGGCCACGTGAAATCTCCTGGCTGGCGTGTCGTGCCGGTTGGTGTGTCGTAGGGAGTGGTCGGCGTGTCGTACGGGACGCGTGGTGTCCCGTACAGGCTCAGAGATGCGGGGTCACGGCCGGCATCAGGTCCTGGAAGGTGCGGCCCTCGGCGGGGCTGCCGATGGCGGACATCTGCCAGCCGCCACCGGAGCGGTACACCTTGGCCATGATCTGGGCGGTGTGCGTGCCGCCGCCGGTGAGGGTGTAGCGGGCCAGCTCCTGGCCGTTGGTCTCGTCGACCAGGCGGCAGAAGGCGTTCTCGACCTCTTCGAAGGTCTGGCCGGTGAACGAGTTCACCGTGAAGACGATCTGGTCGACATGGACGGGCACCCGCTGGAGGTCCACGACGATCGACTCGTCGTCGCCGCCCTCGCCCGCGCCGCCGACCCGGTTGTCACCGGTGTGCTGCACGGAACCGTCGTCACTGGTCAGATGCTGGAAGAAGACGACATCGACGGCCTCCTTGCCGGCGAAGAGCAGCGCCGAGGCATCGAGGTCGATCTCGCGGGCGGTCATCCGGGCGAAGAATCCCTTGCGGGCGGCCTGCCAGCCCAGTCCCATCCGGACGACGGTGAGTTCACCTCCGCCGGACTTGGTCAGGCTGATCTGCTGGCCCTTGGTGAGGTTGACGCTCATCGTTGGCTCCTGGTGGTTGTGTCCGTACGGCCGGAGCGCGGCTGTACGGGCGCGGTGAGGGGACGGCTACGGAGGTCAGACGTTGACGCCGTAGTCGGAGGCGATTCCGGCGAGTCCGGAGGCGTAGCCCTGGCCGATGGCGCGGAACTTCCACTCGGCGCCGTTGCGGTACAGCTCGCCGAAGACCATGGCGGTCTCGGTCGAGGCGTCCTCGCTGAGGTCGTAGCGGGCGAGTTCGGCGCCGCCGGACTGGTTGACGACGCGGATGTAGGCGTTGCGGACCTGGCCGAAGCTCTGGCCTCGGGACCCGGCGTCATGGATCGACACCGGGAAGACGATCCTGGAGATGTCGGCGGGGACGGCCGCCAGATTCACCTTCACCGTCTCGTCGTCGCCCTCGCCCTCACCGGTCAGGTTGTCACCGGTGTGCTCCACCGAACCGTCCGGGCTCGTCAGGTTGTTGTAGAAGACGAAATGCCGGTCGGAGGCGACCTTCCCCGACGCGTCGAGCAGCAGGGCGCTCGCGTCCAGATCGTGATCGGCCCCGGTGGTGGTCCGCACGTCCCAGCCCAGCGCGACCAGCACGGCTGTCAGACCGGGAGCCTCCTTGCTCAACGAGACGTTGCCGCCCTTGGCGAGGCTCACACCCATGTTGTTTCCTTCCGTCCGTAACCGAGCACGCCGAACGCCCCGGCGCGCCGAGATGCCGTGTGACACCATCTTAAATCTACAACACTGTAGAAATTGGCTGGATCGAAGGCCGCACGGACCGCAACAACCGTACGAGCGCCGGAAAACCCCTGGTTACGATGGCCCGTCACCGGGGCGGCAGCGTGGGAGGAGGCCACTTCGTGGTCGGGAACGCCGGGAACGTCGGGAACCTCGGGAACAGAGGCGACAGGGACGACCGCGCGTCCCGCACCCGCAGACGCGGCCAGGGCCAACTGGAGGCTCAGGTACTGGCGGTTCTGGGCTCGGCGACCGCTCCCGTGGCGGCGACCTGGGTGCAGGAACGGCTGGACGGCGAGCTGGCGTACACCACCGTGATCACCATCCTGACCCGGCTCCTCGGCAAGCAGGCCGTGACCCGCAGCCGCTCGGGCCGCTCCTTCCTGTGGACGCCGGTGGCGGACGAGGCGGGGCTCACAGCCCTGCGGATGCGCCGGCTGCTCGACGAGCGGGACGACCGCGACGCGGTGCTGTCCAGCTTCGTCTCGGCGCTCTCCCCCCACGACGAGCAGGTGCTCCGCTCGCTCCTGCGGGACGCCGATCCGGCGCCCCGGACGGAGGGCTGACCCATGGGCGTCTTCGTCTTCCTGCCGCTGATCCTTCCGCTGACCGCGCTGCCGATCGCGCGCCTGGCCGAACAGCATCTCCATCCGCGCAGCGCCGCCCTGCTGCTGACCTCCGTCAGCGTGGTGCTGGCCACGTGCAGCACGTTCTGCCTCGGCTTACTGATGGTGGTGGGCACCGCCCAGCTCCCGGGCAACCCGCTGCCGGACAGCTGGTCCGATCCCGAGGTACGCGACGCCGTGCCGTACGACGAGGTGGCGGGCAAGGCCGCCATCGCCGCGCTGGCCGCCGTCGTGGTGGCGTGCGCCCTGACCGTACGGCGCCATACGCGCTTCCGCGCCCGCGCCCACAGCGCGCTGGCCGGGCTGCCGCCCTCCGAGGTGGCCACCCTGGAGGACGAGCTCCCCTACGCGTACGCGCTGCCCGGCTCCCCGGGCCGGATCGTCGTCTCGACGGGGATGCTCTCCTGCCTCGACGAGGGGGAGCGCCGGGCGCTGCTCGCCCATGAACGCGCCCATCTGGCCGGCCACCACCACCGGCTGCTGCTGGCCGTGCGGCTGGCGGGGTGCGCCAATCCGTTCCTGCGTCCGATACGGGCCGCCGTGACGTACAGCACCGAACGCTGGGCGGACGAGGAGGCGGCGCGCGCCACGGGCGACCGGCGGACGACGGCGCGCGCGGTGGGCAAGGCCGCGCTGTTCTCGCACCGCGTCCCGGCTCCCGGGCTGGCCGCGTTCGCCGCGGCGGGTCCGGTGCCGCGCCGGGTGGCCGCCCTGCTCGGCCCGGTGCCGCCGCGCCGGAGCTGGCCGCCGGCGCTGACCCGCGCGGGGATGGCCGCCTATGTCGCGGCGGCCGGTACGGCCGCGTCCACCGCGTCGGCGCTGAACGCGGCCTCCGCGCTGTTCCTGGTGCTGGAGGCCGCGACGCCGCTGTGACACGCGGGCCGCGCGGCCGCATCCACCCGCCGCCCTCTACACCTTTGTAGAACCAGTAGAGTTCACGCGTCGCACAGGGCGATGGCCGGTCCGTCCGACCGGAGGACAGGCCGGGTACGGGGCACGGAGGATCAGCGTGGGCAAGGAATCCAGGGGGCGGCGCGACCGTACGTCCGGTACGGGTCACCGCGCCGAGGGCGCGGCGACAGGGACCAGACTGACCCGCCGGGGCCGAATAGCCGTGTGGACCGGCGGCGGTCTCGCCCTGCTCCTCATCGGCGCCGGGGGGACCGGGGCCTGGGTCTACCAGAGCCTCGACGGCAATATCCACTCCGCGGACGTGGACGACCGGCTGGGCGGCGACCGGCCGGTCAATTCGAGCCCCGGCTCCAAGAACATCCTGGTCGTCGGCTCCGACTCGCGGGACGGCGACAACGGGAAGTACGGCAGCGGGCTGACCACCATGCAGTCGGACACGCTGATGGTGCTGCATCTGGCCGCCGACAGGAAGTGGGCCACGGTGGTCTCGCTCCCCCGCGACTCCTGGGTGAACATCCCGTCCTGCGACCGGGGCGACGGCAGCGAGTCCGCCCCGCACCACTTCAAGATCAACGAGTCGTTCGCCATCGGCGGTACGAACGGCGAGGTGGCCGGCGCCGCCGCCTGCACCATCAGGACCGTGGAGCAGAACACCGGGCTGCGCATCGACCACTTCATGTCGGTCGACTTCCAGGGCTTCAAGGGGATGGTCAACGCCCTGGAAGGCATCGAGGTCTGCCCCGAGACAGCGATCCACGACAAGAAGGCCCATCTCGATCTGGAGGCCGGCTGCCAGACGGTCAGGGACGAGAAGGCCCTGGGCTACGTACGGACCCGCTACAGCGTCGGGGACGGCTCCGACCTGGGCCGGATCGGCCGGCAGCAGGAGTTCATGCAGGCCCTGGCGGCCAAGGCCCAGCAGAAGCTGACCAGCCCCGCCGCGCTGTACGGATTCCTGGACTCCGCGACCAAATCGCTGACCACGGACAAGGAGATAGCGGGGATCAAGCCGCTCTCCGCCCTCGCCAACGAGCTGAAGGACATCCCGAGCGACCGGCTGACGTTCCTGACCGTGCCGAACTATCCGCGCGAGGCGGATGTCGCGACCGACCGGGCCAACATCGTCTGGCAGTATCCGCAGGCCGCCGACCTGTTCACCTCCCTGGCCGCCGACGAGGAGATCGACAAGGAGAGGCTGGAGGCCGACTCCGAGAACCCGGTGTACGCGCACACGGTCCGCGTCCAGGTCCTGAACGGGACCGGTGTCCCGGGGCGCGCGGCCAAGGTCGCGGACACCCTGCGCACCGCCGGATTCACGGTCGCGGGCGTCGGCAACGCCCCGGAGTCCGCGAAGAGGACCGCGGTCGGCTACGCGCAGGGACAGGAGGCGACGGCGCGGGTACTGGCCACCCGGCTGCCCGGAAGCACCACGCGGCGGGACGAGGGCGCCACCCCGGGGGTGCTGACCCTGACCGTGGGCCAGGACTTCGAAGCGCTCCGCTGAGCCCGGCACCCTCCCGCCGCCCCCGGGCGGCCCGGGGGCGGCGGCCCTCGAGCGCGATGGCAGACTTCTTGGATGCGGCGGCAAATATCAGCCACCGCGTTGCCTAGTTTTGCGATTCCTTTACTATTGATCGAACGGGGCTCCCGCCCCGTACGGAGAGCGTCCGTCGCTCTCCCCCGACCGGAGCACTCGACGCAGTGCCCCACGACCGAAGAAGGAGCCACAGTCCCGCAATGGGTGAGCCTCCCAGTACGAGCCGTGCCATTCCCGCCCCGTCGAGCAATGGGCCGGAGGTGGCACGGTGACCGAAGTGCTTCTGCTGCTCCTCGCCCTCGCGCTCACCCTCGCCTGTGCGGTGTTCGTCGCGGCCGAGTTCTCTCTGACCACCGTCGAGCGCGGCGAACTCGAACGCGCCGTCGCCGCCGGTGAGCGCGGAGCCGTCAGCGCGCTGGAGGCGGCCAAGCGGCTGACCTTCCAGCTCTCCGGCGCCCAGCTGGGCATCACCGTGACCTCCCTGGTCATCGGTATGCTCGCCGAGCCCTCGCTGGCCTCGCTGCTGCGCGGCCCGCTGGAGGCCGTGGGCCTGCCGTCCGGAGCGGTGTCCACGGTCGCCACCCTGCTCGGGGTCAGCCTGTCCACCGTCGTGCTGATGGTGGTCGGCGAGCTGGTCCCCAAGAACTGGGCGATCTCCAGCCCGCTCGCCGTCGCCAAGGTCGTGGCGGGGCCGCAGCGCGGCTTCACCGCCGCCTTCGCCCCGCTGATCCGGCACCTCAACAACACGGCCAACCGCGTGGTGCGCAAGTTCGGCATGGAGCCCGCCGAGGAGCTGGCCTCCGCCCGTACCCCCGAGGAGCTGGTCGCCCTGGCGCGGCACTCGGCACGCGAGGGCGCCATCGAGGCGGACTCCGCCGAGCTGTTCGTACGAACGCTGCACCTGGCCGAGCTGACCGCGGAGAACGTGATGACGCCCCGGGTGGACGTCCGCGCCCTGGAGGCGCACGCCACCGCCGCGGACGCGGCCAACCTGACCCTCGCCACCGGGCTGTCCCGCTTCCCCGTCTACCGTCACAGCCTCGACGAGGTCATCGGCACCATCCATATACGCGACGTCCTGGCGCTCGACGAGAGCCTCCGGGACCGTACCCCCGTCACCGAGCTCACCACCGAACCGCTGCTCGTCCCCGACTCGCTGCCGGTCGACCGGCTGCTGCGGCGGCTGCGGGAGTCGAGGACGATGGCCGTGGTGATCGACGAGTACGGCGGCACCGCCGGGGTGGCCACCATGGAGGACATCGTCGAGGAGGTCGTCGGGGAGGTACGCGACGAGCACGACCCCCACGAGACCCCGGACCTGGCGACCTGCGCGCCGACGGACGACGGACGCCCCGTCTGGGAGGCGGACGGTTCCCTCCGGCTCGACCAGCTCGAAGAGATCGGCTTCGACGCGCCGGAAGGCCCGTACGAGACGCTCGCCGGGCTGCTCGCGACCCGGCTGGAGCGGCTGCCCGTGCTCACCGACACCCTGGAGATCGAGGGCTGGCGCTTCGCCGTCCTGCGGATCGACCACCACCGCGCCGACCGGGTCGGGATCACCGCGCCCGCCCGCGCCACCCAGCTCGCGGAGGATGTCCGATGACCGGCCTGCAACTCGCCATCGGCGTGCTCACGCTGTTCACCAACGCGTTCTTCGTCGGCGCCGAGTTCGCTCTCATCTCCGTACGGCGCAGCCAGATCGAGCCCCTGGCCGTCAAGGGCAGCCGCCGTGCGAAGAGCACCCTGTGGGGTGTGCAGCATCTGTCCGCCGCGATGGCCACCGCCCAGCTCGGTATCACGATCTCCTCGCTGGTGCTGGGCGCCGTCGCCGAACCGGCCATCGCGCATCTGCTGGAGCCGCCGTTCGAGGCGGCCGGTGTGCCGCAGGCGCTGATCCATCCGATCGCGTTCGTGATCGCGCTGGCCCTGGCGACCTATCTGCACATGCTCATCGGCGAGATGATCCCCAAGAACATCGCACTGGCCGCGCCCGCTCCCACCGCGCTCGCGCTGGCGCCCGCCCTGGTCTGGCTGACCCGGGCGCTGCGTCCGGCGATCTTCGGGATCAACGCGTTCGCCAACTCCATCCTGCGGCTGCTGAAGGTCGAGCCCAAGGACGAGGTCTCCTCGGTCTTCACCGACGACGAACTCGCCCGGCTGGTCACGGACTCCAGCGAGGCGGGGCTGCTCGACCCGGCCGACGGCGAGCGGCTGCGGGACGCCCTGGAGCTGGGCACCCGCCCGGCGGGCGAGGTGATGGTCCCGCTCAACCGGACGGTCACCGTCGACCACCGCACCACCCCGCAGCAGTTGGAGCGCGCCGCGGTGTCCTCCGGCTTCTCGCGGCTGCCGGTCACCGGGCCCGACGACACGATCCTCGGCTATCTGCACATCAAGGACGCCCTCGGCGCCGCGGACCGGACGCGGCCCTTCCCGCGCGGCTCGCTGCACCGGGTGGTCAGGGTCGAGATCGACACCCCGCTCGACGACACCATGACGGCCATGCGCGCCGCCGGTACGCATCTGGCGGCCGTCACCGGTGACAAGGGGACCGTCATCGGCTTCGTCACGATGGAGGACGTCCTGGACGAGCTGGTCGGTCCCGCCACCGGCACGCCGGAGCCCGCGGTGTGACGCGCCGCGTGGAGCGGCCGGTGCCCAGCCCCGGGCACCGGCCGCTTCGTTTTTCCGCCCTCTTCACCACAGAGCTCCACCGGCTCGGGCTTTCGGCATCCGAACTCTGTTCGATCTACGTATCTTTAGGTGCACACGCACGGTCCGCAAGAAAATAGGTTCAGCTGATGCCCCACGGGACGAGTCGATTACTGTCACGGACTCTCGCCGACCGCAGCAGACGCGTCATCGACTCCGACGGCTTCGGCATCACGGTGTTCGCTCTGATCATCGGCAACGCCTGCCTGCTGGGCATCGAGACCTATACCGGCGCGTGGCACCAGTGGTACGAAGAGCTGAAGCTCGCGGAGCACTTCTTCCTCGCCGCGTTCACCGCGGAGATCCTGCTGCGCGCCACCGCGTACACCGACCGTCCCAAGGATTTCTTCCGCGACCCGTGGAACGTCTTCGACCTGGTGGTCATCTCGCTGGCGTACACGCCGTTCGCCCGGGAGAACGCGACCGTCCTGCGGCTTCTGCGGCTCGCCCGGGTGCTGCGGGCCGCGCGCTTCCTGCCGCAGCTGCGGATCGTGATCGTCGCCGTCGGCAAGAGCCTGCCGGGCACCGCGAGTTTCGTACTGATCGGGGCGCTGCTGCTGTATGTGTACGCCATGGTCGGCTGGGTGTTCTTCGCCCGTGCGGACCCCGAGCACTACGGGTCGCTCGGCCGCGCCGCCCTCACGCTCTTTCTGCTGATCACCCTGGACGGTCTCGGGGACGCGGTGCGCGGCGGGCTGGAGGTGTCCCGCTGGACCATCGTCTACTTCGCCTCGTTCGTCCTGCTGGGGTCGTTCCTGCTCGTCAACCTGCTGATCGGGGTGGTCATCAACTCCCTGGAGGAGGCCCGGGAGCAGGAGACCGACGCGGCCCGGGACAGGGCGCTGCCGCTCGTACGTCCCGGGGAGCCGCACGCGGTGCTGCTCGGCCGGCTCGCCGCCGCCCGCCGGGCGCTGGACGAGGCCGAGGCCGCGCTGACGGTCTCGGTCCAGCAGGCCAGGATCGCCGCGGCGTCCGAACACCGGCAGATACCGCAGCCGAACGCGCCGGACCGGGTGGGGTGACGACGCCTTCCGGGCGGCCTGTGCGTCCCTCTGCCGTACGCGCGCGCCCGTACGCGTCACACACACGCACGGGCCCGCGCGTGGAGAACGCGCGGGCCCGTGCCCACCATGCCCGGTGGGTCGTTTCTCAGCGGGTCACTTGACGTTGACCGCGGTCCAGGCGGCGCCGACCGCCTTGTACTCGGCGCTGGTCGTGCCGTACAGGTCGCCCGCCGCGCTCAGCGTCGCGGTGCGCGCCTTCGCGTAGTTGGTGGTGGACGTCATGTACGTGGTGAGCGCCTTGTACCAGATCTTCACGGCCTTGTCCCGGCCGATGCCGGTGACCGTGGAGCCGTCGGAGGTGGGGCTGTTGTAGCTCACCCCGTTGATGGTCTTCGCGCCGCTGCCCTCCGACAGCAGGTAGAAGAAGTGGTTGGCCGGGCCCGAGGAGTAGTGGACGTCGAGGTTGCCCAGGGTGGACGACCAGTTGTCCTTCGAGCCGCCGTCCTTGCTCGGCTTGTCCTGGTAGCGCAGCGGCGTACCGTCGCCGTTGATGTTGATCTTCTCGCCGATGAGGTAGTCACCGGGGTCGCTGGAGTTGTTGGCGTAGAACTCGACGGCGGTGCCGAAGATGTCGGAGGTCGCCTCGTTGAGACCGCCCGACTCGCCGCTGTAGTTGAGACCGGCGGTCGCCGAGGTCAGACCGTGGCTCATCTCGTGCGCGGCCACGTCCAGCGAGGTCAGCGGGTCGGCGTTGCCGTCGCCGTCGCCGTACGTCATGCAGAAGCAGCTGTCGTCCCAGAACGCGTTCACATAGCTGTTGCCGTAGTGGACGCGGGAGTAGGAGGCCACGCCGTTGTTCTTGATGCCGTTGCGGCCCAGCACGTTCTTGTAGAAGTCCCAGGTCGTCGCGGCGCCGTAGTGGGCGTCGACGGCGGCGCTCTGCCTGCCCCCGCCCCAGACGTCGTCGGCGTCGGTGAAGAGGGTGCCGGTGCCGGAGGAGGTGCCCTGGTTCAGGTCGTACGTCTTGTGGCCGCCGCGTGCGCCGTCGGTCAGGCTGTAGGTGCTGGTGCCCTTGGTGGTGCCGAGGGTGACCGTGCCGTTGTAGTCGCCGGTGCCGGTGCCGGTCTCGATCTCCTCGTTGCGGAAGAGTTCCTTGCCGGTGACCGCGTCGGTGATGACCTGGAGCTTGCTCGGCGTGCCGTCGGGCTGGACGCCCTCGACCAGAGCCTCCCAGGCGAGTACGGGCTTGCCGTCGGCGGCCCAGACGACCTTGCGGGGGGCCTTGTCCGTTGCCGCGCTGTCGGTCTTCTCGGCCGAAGCGGCCTTCAGCGCCGTCGCCTTGGCGGTCGACGGGGCGACCTCGGGGGTGGTGGACGGCACGGATATCCGGGCCGTGACCGCCTTGGTGACGCTGTCGGCGCCCGCGGCCGTCTCGTGGACGACGAGGTCGCCGCCGAGGACGGGCAGACCGGCGTAGGTCCGCTCGTAACGGGTGTGGACCGTGCCGTCGGCGTCCTTGATGACGTCCCGGACGACCAGCTTCTCCTGGGCGCCGAGCCCGAGGGACTTGGCCTCGCTCGCGGTGTCCGCCTGCGCGTCCTTGATGGCCGCGACGCGCTGGGCCGGGGTGAACGGCACAGCGGTGGCGCCGGACGCCCTGCTGCCGCGGACGGAGTCGGGCTGGGCACTGGCGGTGCCCGACTGCACTCCGACGACCACCATGGCGGCGGAGGCGACGAGCGCCGCGACCCGCACGGTGTTCTTGCGAGCGGCGTTCTTGCGGGGGGTGGAAGCTACGAGTCTCACTCAGTCTCCAAGAGTGCCGGGCCGCCGAGTGGGCGGCCCTGTATGGGGAAGCGGCGGCCTTGGGTGGGACCACCGCCCGGTGATGCTGAGCCGTGCGAGTGCCAGAGGCTGACCCACCGCCAGGTCTACGCGCGGTGAGTCCGGACTGAGATTCGCACTTGGGAGACTCGTTCGAACAGGCCGAAAACCAGAACTTGACCGTGGCTTGTCAATTTAGTGACACCAAACAGCTACCAAACGGTCATATCTGTAGGTCACTTCGGTCGCGGAACCCGGGAACAGCCCCGGAACGTGGAGAGCGGAGGGTCCCGGCGGGCGACAGCCGGGACCCTCCGCAGTCGAAGGGGTCGTGCTCCCCCGAGCCCCGCACCGGGGGCTCGGGGGGGCGCGCTACTCGAAGAGATCGGAGTACGAGCCGAAGGCCAGCGCGATGTCCGCCTGTGCCCAGAACCGGTGGTACGTGAACGTCGGCGCGGCGCCGCCGCGCAGATACGCCTCGATCTTGGACCAGGACGGGTCGCTCTTGTAGAAGGACCGGAGCGACACGAAGGTGGAGGACGAGTTGATCGTGTCCCCGTTGGGCATGGCCCCGGTCCAGCCGCTCGGTACGTAGACCGGGTCGTCGAACCGGCTGTAGTCGGCGCGGGTTTCGGGGACCGCGATGCCCAGGGCGTCACGGTGGTGGTCCCACATACCGTCCAGCAGCGCCTTGGCGGTGGTCTTCGCCGCCGCGTGGCCGGACTTCGCCGCGTAGTACGAGAGGGTCTTGGCGTACGCGGCGGCCACACCGACGTCATTGGTGTAGTCGGCGACGGTGACATGCAGTCCGGTGTTGGCGCCGGGGCTGGTGGCGTTCCAGGTGTCCGGCTTCCCGGACCACTGGAGGGTGGACGGGATCTGGTACGTACCGTCCGGGTTGATGGTCGTCTTGGACAGGGCCCAGGTGACCCACTTGTCCAGTACGGCCTTGGCGGCGGCGTCACCGGTCTGGTGGTAGTACTCCGCGACGCGCTCCATGGACCAGGCCTGGAAGCCGAACCACTGGTTGGACGGCGGGTCGTGGTAGACCGGGGCCTCGTCGTAGTACATGCCGTAGAACGTCGACGTCCCGGCCGGCGGCTGGGCGTAACGGCCCTGCCAGCTGTTGGTGGCGCCGCCCGCGATCCCGCCCTCGGCGGACTGGAGCCAGCGGTAGAACTCCACCTGCCGCTTGAGACTGGTGGTCCAGTCCTGCTGGCCGGTGGCCGACTTGGGCTTCAGATCGGCGTACGCGCTGAGCGCCCAGGCCGCCATCGGGTTCTGGTAGCCGCTGTGGCTGAAGCTGGAGCCGATGCGCCAGGCCCAGCCGGCCGAGGCGTCGGTGGCGCCGCCCCAGGCGTAGTACCAGGAGAGCAGATAGTGCGAGCTGTTCTTCCCGCTGCCCGCCGGGCAGGTACTCTCGCCCGCGCAGTCGCCGACCTTCTTGAAGTACTTGTCGTACATGGCGTAGCGGAGGTAGTCACCCATCTTCGCGGCCTTGGCGACATTCGCCGCGACCTGGCCGCCCTTGCCCTGCTCCTTGGCCCATTCCGAGGCCCAGTAGGCGGCCTGGACGACCCGGGCGTCGGCGTCGGGGGCGTTGGTGAACTTCCACTGCTTGGCGTAGGACGCGTCCTTGGTGAACAGGTCCAGATAGCCGTTCGTACCGCCGTACTTGAAGGAGTCGCAGGTCGGCTGGGTCACGGTCTCCCAGACGGACTCCTGCGGTCCGCGCTGGAAGGTGTTGATGTAGGACGGCCCCTGGTCGGCGGGTCCGGCCGTGCACTTGCCGGGCGAGTTGCCGAAGCCGTAGACGTTGTCCACGTCCTGGATCCAGTGCATGCCGTAGATGTCGTCGGTGCCGTAGGCGCTCTTCAGCTCACCCGCGATCGGGTCGTTGCCGACGGGGATGTTGCTGTTGAGCTGGGAGGGGTACTGCGAGGGCAGATCCTGCTCGGGCGCGTAGGTGGCCGGCTTCGACGCGTTGTAGAAGCTGTTGGTGGGCTGGTCCGCGTGCGTGGGGATCATGTACTTCTCCATGATGTCCCACGCGCCGTTGAACTTGGTCCAGTCCCCCGTGACCTTGCCGTACATGGCCTGGAGCCAGATCAGATAGCTGTACGCCTCGGAGGTCGTCTCATGCCCGTGGTCGGGCGCCTCGACGATCAGGGTCTCGACCGAGTGGTACGGG
This sequence comes from Streptomyces sp. NPDC088554, assembly GCF_044752945.1. Classification (NCBI taxonomy): domain Bacteria; kingdom Bacillati; phylum Actinomycetota; class Actinomycetes; order Kitasatosporales; family Streptomycetaceae; genus Streptomyces; species Streptomyces sp. NPDC088554. The sequence continues at coordinate 198,582 of NZ_JBIVMF010000013.1, forward strand.
ATGCCCTCGGGCGAGAAGTACCCGGCCGCCGGGTCGGTGATCTTGCCGTACAGCTCCAGGAACCGCGCGTCGTACGCGCCGCTCGCGGCCAGCTGGGTGACGGTGACATCGGCCTTGGTCTGGCCCGGCGCGGTCGCGGTGAAGGTCGCGGCGCCGGTGCCGGTGGCCGCGGCGGTGATGGTCACCTGCTGGGCGGTGTTCCAGTTGGCGGTCGTGAAGGTGAGGTTCGCACCGCCGGTGACACTGAGGCCGGTGTTGCCCGCCGTGCGGGCGACGGCGACATTCACGCCGGCCGTCGGCTGCGCCGAGAGCTTCACCCCGAAGGTGCCCGTCTTCCCCTGCTGTACGCCCAGTTGGGACGGGGTGGCGACCAGTGAGGGGCCCGAGACGACCCGTACCCCGACCGGTGTGGACTCGGCCGAGGCTCCCAGACCGTCGTACGCCTTGGCGTAGAGGGAGAGGTCACCGGCCGGAACGTTGGTGTAGTCGAAGGTGTACGGCGAGGTCGTGTCGGTGCCCAGCAACGTCGTGTCGCTGTAGAACTCGACCTTGGTGACGCCGGCGCCGTCCGCGGCCGCCGCGGTGGCGGCCATGGGGATGGTGCCGCCCGCGGTGAACACCGCCCCGGGGGCGGGGCTGCTCAGCACGGTGATCGGCGGCTGGTGCGCTCCGGTACAGGTCACACCGTTGACGGCGAAGACGGTGGGGGCGGCGTTGGCGCCGCTGTAGGTGAAGTTGCCGCCGGTGGTCGCGGCGGCGCCGGGGGCGATCCTGCCGTTGTGCGAGGCGCTCCGGACGGTGACGTTCTTGCCGGACTGGGTCCAGGTGCCGTTCCAGCCGTTGGTGAGCGTCTGGTTCCCGGCGTAGCCGTAGGTGAGCGTCCAGCCGTCGATGACGTCCGTACCACGATTGGTGATCGTCAGGTCGGCGGTGAAGCCGGATCCCCAGTCGTTCGCCTTGTAGTCGACGCCGCATTGGACCGCGGCGGCGTGCGCGGGGGTGCTGTTGACCGCGGTCAGACCGAGCGGGAGGGACAGGGCGGCCGCCAGGGCGGTGAGCAGCCGTCGGGTACCGCGCGGCCTGCGGGCCCTGCTGAACGGGGGTGGTGCGCCTGGTGGGGAGCCTCGTAAACCGAGCATGGAGGGGTCCTCCTCGCGGTCCGGTGCGGGTGGGGGGCGGGGATACGAACCAGTGGGAGCGCTCCCAAGCGTCGAGCGGGTCGGTGCACCTGTCAAGACTTTGAACAAGACGCACGTCCGGAGGAGTTGACAGGTAAAAGAATTCAACTGGACTGTTGACTCACGCCACTTCGGCGCTAACGTCGAACACAACCAGTGGGAGCGCTTCCATCAGTCATACGCCGTGTCAGGCGGCGTATCGGCATCGAGGAGTCGCTCCATGCGAGCACCACCGCGCCTCGGCGCGCTGCTGTCCGCCGCGGCCCTGGCCGTGGCGGGAACCGCCCTTGTACCGACGACCGCATCGGGAGAGGCGGCTGCCGCGTGCACCGTCGAGTACGGCATCACCAGTCAGTGGGACAACGGCTTTCAGGGCAGTGTCACACTGACCAACAACGGACCCGCGACCGGGAGCTGGACGCTCACGTTCGACTTCCCCGGAAGTCAGAAGGTGACCCAGGGCTGGAACGGAAAGTGGTCGCAGTCCAGCAGGACCGTGACCGTCGCCAACGAGAACTGGAACGGCACAATCCCCACCGGCGGCTCGCTCGCCGCCGGCTTCGTCGCCTCCGGTTCGGGCCCCGCACCCACCGCGTTCGCGCTGAACGGGGTGGCGTGCAACGAGGATCCGGGACCCGGCGGTCCCACCGATCCACCGACCGACCCGCCGACCGATCCCCCGTCCGGGGCGCCCCCGAAGCTCCGGGTCTCCGGCAACAAGCTGGTCGACGAGAACGGCGCCACCCGCCGCATGCTCGGAGTCAACCGCTCCGGGGGCGAGTACATGTGCATCCAGGGCCACGGCATCTTCGACGGCCCGGTCGACGACGCGTCCGTGAAAGCCATCGCGGACTGGAAGGTGAACACCGTACGGGTACCGCTCAACGAGGAGTGCTGGCTCGGCCTCTCCCATGTCAACCCGGCCTACGCCGGGGCGAATTACATCGCCGCGGTCAAGGCGTACGTGGCGAGGCTGGAGGCCCGCGGGATCACCCCGGTCATCGAACTGCACTGGACCAACGGCACCTACACGGGCGGCGACAGCCACTGCCCCGGCAGCCAGTACGCCACCTGTCAGAAGCCGATGCCGAACGAGAGGTACACCCCCGCGTTCTGGACCTCGGTCGCGCAGACCTTCAAGAACGACGCGGCCGTGGTGTTCGATCTGTTCAACGAGCCCTTCCCGGACCGGGCGACCAGCAGCCTGGACGCCGCCTGGACCTGCTGGCGCGACGGCGGCAACTGCCCGGGAATCGACTTCCGGGTCGCCGGGATGCAGTCCCTGGTGGACGCGGTACGGGCCACCGGCGCCCAGAACCTGGTGCTGATCCCCGGCATCGCCTACTCGAACGACATGCGGCAGTGGCTGAAGTACCGGCCCACCGATCCGGCGGGCAACACGGCCGCCGCCTGGCACACGTACAACTTCAACACCTGTTCCAACGAGAGCTGTTGGAACGAACAACTCGCCCCGGTCATGGCGCAGGTACCGCTGGTGGCGGGCGAGATCGGCGAGAACACCTGCGCACACGGCTATATCGACCGGGTCATGGCCTGGCTGGACGGCCGGGGCGGCTCGTACCTCGGCTGGACCTGGAACACCTGGGACTGTTCCTCGGGCCCCGCTCTGATCAGCGACTACAACGGCACACCGACCAACTTCGGCGTAGGACTCCGTGACCATCTGAAGGGACTCTCATGAGCCGCACCACCATCCCCCGCCACCGGGCGCGAACGGCGGTACTGGCCGCACTCTCGCTGGTCGCCGCCGCGGCCGGGTCGGCGACCGTGTTCGGCGGAAGCGCCGGTGCCGCGGCGGCCGGCTGCACCGTCGACTACAAGATCCAGAGTTCGTGGTCCGGCGGCTTCAGCGCCAATGTCGGTGTGACCAACACAGGTGACGCGATCAGTTCCTGGAAGCTGGAGTGGAGCTTCGCCGGGAACCAGCAGGTGACCCAGGGCTGGAACTCCACGATCAGCCAGAGCGGTACGGCGGTCACCGCCAACAGTGTGTCCTGGAACGGCGCCCTGGCCACCGGTGCCTCCGCCTCCTTCGGCTTCAACGCCAACGCCACCGGGACCAACGCCGTCCCCACCACCTTCAAGCTCAACGGTGTGACCTGCAACGCGCCGGGCGGTCCCAGCGACCCCGGCCCGAGCAACCCACCCGGAGGAGGCGCCAAGGTCGACAACCCGTACGCGGGCGCCAAGGTGTACGTCAACCCCGAGTGGTCCGCCAAGGCCGCGGCCGAGCCGGGCGGCAGCAGGGTCGCCAACCAGCCCACGGGCGTCTGGCTGGACCGGATCGCCGCCATCCAGGGCACCAGCAGCGCCAGGGGGCTGCGCGCCCATCTCGACACCGCGCTGACCCAGGCCGCGGGCAGTCCGCTGGTCGTCCAGCTCGTGATCTACAACCTGCCGGGCCGTGACTGCTCCGCGCTCGCCTCCAACGGAGAGCTGGGCCCGACGGAGATCGGTCGCTACCGCACGGAGTACATCGACCCGATCGCCGCGATCCTCGCCGACGCCAAGTACTCCAGTCTGCGGATCGTGACGACCGTCGAGATCGACTCGCTGCCCAACCTGGTCACCAATGTCACCCCCCGGCCCACCGCCACGCCCGAGTGTGACGTGATGAAGGCCAACGGCAACTACGTCAAGGGGGTCGGCTACGCGCTGAACAAGCTCGGCGCCATCCCCAACGTCTACAACTACGTGGACGCCGGACACCACGGCTGGATCGGCTGGGACGACAACTTCAACGCCTCGGCGCAGATCTTCAAGACGGCCGCGACCGCCGAGGGCAGCACCCTCAACAACGTGACCGGCTTCATCGTCAACACCGCCAACTACGGTGCGACGAAGGAGGATCACTTCGCGATCGGCGACAGCGTGGCCGGCAAGTCGGTGCGTGAGTCGACCTGGGTGGACTGGAACCGCTACGTCGACGAGCAGTCGTTCGCCCAGGCGTTCCGCCAGGAACTGATCAGCGTCGGCTTCAACTCCAACATCGGCATGCTGATCGACACCTCCCGCAACGGCTGGGGCGGTACGGCACGGCCCTCCGCGGCCGGCCCCACGACCAGTGTGGACACCTATGTCGACGGCGGACGCTACGACCGCCGGATCCACCTGGGCAACTGGTGCAACCAGTCCGGAGCCGGGCTCGGTGAGCGGCCGAAGGCCGCCCCCGCCGCCGGGATCGACGCGTACGTCTGGATGAAGCCTCCGGGCGAGTCCGACGGTGCGAGCCGGGTCATCCCGAACGACCAGGGCAAGGGATTCGACCGGATGTGCGACCCGACGTACACCGGCAACCCGCGCAACAACAACCACATGTCCGGGTCCCTCGCCAACGCGCCGCTCTCGGGTGACTGGTTCTCCGCGCAGTTCCAGGAGCTGCTGAAGAACGCCTACCCGGCGCTGTAGTCCCGCACCGCACCACCGCACGCACAGCACACCACGCACAGCACGGCACACCTCGGATCCCCACCGGACCGGCGGACCCCACCTCGGAGTCCGCCGGTTCGCCGTTGTCATGGGTTACTCGTGCGTAGTCCACGTCCGGGAGATGACATCGGCGACTGTCACACCATCCCGGCGGATGACAACGTTGGGTCTGTCAACAGCCGAGGGGGATCGTGTGAACAAGGGATACGCCGTATTCTGCGACGCGGACCGGCACTTCTACGACGCGCCGCACCGGCTGCCGTCCGCCGGGGGCGCGGGACACGGGGCCCTGTACGAAGCCGCCCACCGTCCGGTCCCCGAGGGCTGGCAGCGCCATCGCGCCGGGGACTGGCTGGCCTGGCGTCCGCTCGACGCCCAACTTCCCCCGCAGGGCTGGAAGATCCACGTCTCGGCGGTCCTGGACAACGCCGAGTCGATCCTCGAACGGGTCATGGACTACTGCGTGCCGAGGGGCATCGCCTTCAAGTTCGTCCCGAGCCGGTATCTGCTCCACACCCGCAACGCCAAGTACGCGGACCGCGCCGCCAGCGGGAAGTTCATCACCGTCTACCCGGCCGACGACACGCGCTGCCGGGTCGTCGCCGAGGAGCTGTCCGCGCTGCTGGCCGGCGAGGTGGGCCCGTACATCCTGAGCGATCTGCGCTGGGGCGACGGTCCTGTCCATCTGCGGTACGGCGGCTTCACCGAGCGCGGCTGCTACGACGCCGAGGGCCATCTGCGCCCGGCCGTCGAGGACGCCACCGGCAAGCTCGTACCGGACCAGCGCGGCCCGTCCTTCCGCATACCCGACTGGGTGACCCCGCCCGCCTTCCTCCGGCCGCATCTCGACGCGCGGAACGCGACGACCGTCACCGGTCTGCCGTACACCGTCGAGCGGGCGCTGCACTTCTCCAACGGCGGCGGTGTGTACATCGGCCGGCACAACGAGACCGGCGAGAAGGTGGTGCTGAAGGAGGCCAGGCCGTACGCCGGGCTGGCCGCCGACGGGGCCGACGCCGTGACCCGGCTGGAGCGTGAACAGGACGCGCTGGAAAGGCTGTCGGGGCTGCCGTACACCCCCGAGGTACGCGACAGCCTGACCCTCGGCGGACACCGCTTCCTGGTGCTGGAGTTCATCGAGGGCAAGCCCCTCAACTCCTTCTTCGCCCGCAGACACCCACTGATCGACACCGATCCCGACCCGCGGGCTCTCGCCGAGTACACCGAGTGGGCGCTGCGGATCCACCGGCTGGTGGAGGAGGCCGTCGAGGCCGTACACGCACGCGGTGTGGTCTTCAACGATCTGCATCTGTTCAACATCATGGTCGCCGAGGACGAGTCGTCGGTGGTACTCCTCGACTTCGAGGCGGCGGCCCATGTCGACGACAACAGCCGCCAGACCGTGGCCCATCCGGCGTTCGTCGCCCCGGCCGACCGGCGCGGCTTCGATGTCGACCGCTACGCCCTGGCCTGTCTGCGCCTGGCCCTCTTCCTCCCGCTGACCAGCCTCCTCATCATCGACCGGGCGAAGGCCCGGCATCTGGCGGAGGTGGCGGCCGAGCGGTTCCCGGTCGACCGCGCGTTCCTCGACGCGGCCGTCGCCGAGATCCTCCGCGATACCGGTGACCCGGCTGCCGGAAACGCCAACAGCCCTTCCGGGACAGATGATTTCCTCCCCGTCCGGCCCGCCGACTGGCCGCGCTCACGGGACTCCATGGCGCGGGCGATCCTCGCCTCGGCGACACCCGACCGGGAGGACCGCTTCTTCCCCGGGGACATCGCCCAGTTCGCCACACCCGGCGGAGGCATGTCGTTCGGGTACGGGACGGCCGGTGTGCTGTACGCGCTGGCCGAGAGCGGCGCCGAACGGTGTGTCCCGGCCGAGGAGTGGCTGCTCCAGAAGGTGAAGGAGCCCGCCTCCGGCACCCCGCTCGGGTTCTACGACGGCCTGGCGGGCGTCGCCTGGTCCCTGCACCGGCTCGGCCACACCCAACCCGCCCTGGAAACAGTCGATCTGATCCTTGATCAGCCCTGGCGGGAACTCCCGCCCGACCTGCACAGCGGGACCGCCGGACTCGGCCTCGTCCTCGGCGGGCTGGCGGCCGACACCGGGGACCCCGCGCTCTACGAGGCGGCGCTGCGCTGCGCCGAACTGGCCGCCACCGCGGTGGCCGGCGGGCTGCCGCGCGCCGGTCTGCTGCACGGCGCCACAGGGGTCGCGCTGCTCCTGATCCGGCTGTACGAACGCACCGGTCAGGACGGTCTCCTCGATCTCGCGGCCGACGCGCTGCGCCGCGATCTGGCCCGCTGCAAGCCCAGCGTCGGCGGCTCCCTCCAGGTCGACGAGGGCCGGCGCACCATGCCGTACGTGGGCGAGGGCAGTGTGGGCATCGGCATGGTGCTCGACGACTATCTCGCCCACCGCCCCGACGACGACTTCGAGCAGGCGCGCGGCCAGATCGTCCGGGCGGCGCAGTCCCACTTCTACGCGCAGCCCGGTCTCTTCCGCGGAGCCGCCGGCATGGCGCTCCACCTCGGCCGCACCACGGCGCCGGGTCCGGGCACCGGCACGGCCGGCGTACAGCGCCAGCTCACCACCCTGGGCTGGCACGCGATGACCTACCGGGGCCAACTGGCCTTCCCCGGCGAGCAGATGATGCGGCTGTCCATGGATCTGTCCACCGGCACCGCCGGTGTGCTCCTGGCGCTCGCCGCGGCCTCGCCCGACTCGACGGCACACCTGCCGTTCCTCCCGCCGCTCCGGCGGCCCTGAAGCCGGCTCCATCCAGGAGCCGTAACCGACACACCGTCCCCATGAAGGAAAGGAAACACCATGAACCTTCTCGACCTGCAGTCGATGGAGATCTCCCAGGAGGAGGGCGTCGGCGAGACGGCCACCGCCAGCCAGGCGAGCCTGCTGCTCTGCTTCGGCAGCGCGCTGAGCGTCATCACCTGCTGACGTCTCGTCGGGGGATACCGCGAGGCACCGCCTGATCCACGGTGTCCGGCGCTCCCGCCGCGTCGCCGGAGCCGGCCGCGTACGTGTCCCGTACGAGGCCACCGCTCCGCCCCGCGCGCGGCGCACCGGACGCCGTGACCCCCGCACCCGGGACCGGGGGAAGGCACCGCTTCCGCGCTGTGTCCCAGCGACCGAGGCCCCGGGCGGTTCTGCCGCCCGGGGCCTCGGCCCGTCCCCACCTCTCGTTCCGTCCTCCGATCCTGTCCCGTCCCTGGTCCCGGTCCGCAGGAGGCCCTCCCCGATGGTGTTCCCTCGTCGCGGAGCCCGCGGCACATCCGCCGACGCCCCGGCAGGCGCCGGTCTGCTGCTCGGAGCGGCCCGGCACAGCGCGGGCCGTACCGCCACCGTGTTCCTCTGCTCCGCCCTGTCGGCGGGCGCCTCGCTCGCGCTGCCCGCGGTGACCGGCCGCACCCTCGACGCCCTGCTCGGCCAGGAGGGCGGCGCCCGGTGGTGGCTCCTCGTGTGCGCCGCCGTGATCACCGCCGAGGTGGCGCTCGACGCCCTGGTGGCCCTGGTCAGCGGGGTGACGAACGCCCGGTCGACCGCCTGGCTGCGGACGCGCGCGCTGACCGGGCTGCTCGCCGCGGAGCCGGGGCGCGCCGCGCGGCTGTCCCCCGGCGAGGTGGCCTCCCGGCTGTCCGCCAACGCGACGGAGGCCGGGAACGCGCCCGCGACCGCCGCCTCCCTCGCCGCCTCGCTGCTCGCCCCGGCCGGGGCGCTCGTCGCGCTCTTCCTCATCGACGTGTGGACGGCGCTCGCCTTCCTCGCCGGGCTGCCCCTGCTGGTGCTGGTACTGCGCGCCTTCACCCGTGGCTCCTCCGACAGCGTGGCCCGTTACCAGCGGGTGCAGTCGGACATCGCGTCCCGGCTCGTCGAGGCGCTGGCCGGGGCCCGTACCATCGCCGCCGCGGGCACCGAGGAGCGCGAGCGCGACCGTATCCTCGCGCCGCTGCCCGAACTGGCCGTCCAGGGACGGCGGATGTGGCGGGTGCACGGCCGGGCCGTCGCGCACAGCGGGGTCCTGATGCCGCTGCTGACGACCGGTGTGCTGGCCGTCGGCGGAATCGCGCTGGCCGCCGGCCGGATCAGCGTCGGCGAGCTGCTGGCCGCCTCCCGGTACGCGGCGCTGGCCGCCGGGATCGGCGCGGGCACCGGACTGCTGGCCTCGCTGGTACGGAGCCGGTCGGCCGCCCGCAGGACCGCCGAGCTCGTCACACTGCCCGCCATGGCGTACGGGAGCACACCGCTGCCGCCCGGTGGCCCCGGCACACTCGAACTGCGCGGGGTACGGGTCGTACGCGACGGCCGGACCCTGCTCGGCGGGGTGGACCTGGTGGTCCCCGGGGGCACCTCGGCGGCCGTGGTGGGGCGGTCCGGCGCGGGCAAGTCGACGTTGGCGGCCGTCGCGGGACGGCTGGCCGATCCTGACGGGGGGCAGGTCCTGCTCGACGGCGTACGGCTGGAGTCCGTCCCGCACGGACAGCTGCGCCAGGAGGTCGGGTACGCGTTCGAGCGGCCCGTGCTGTTCGGTGACACGATCGGCGAGGCCCTCGCCTCCGGCGTCGAGCGCGCGTCCGCGAGCCGGGTGCGGGAGGCGGCCGTGGCGGCGAGCGCGGACGCCTTCGTCACCCTGCTGCCCCGGGGGTACGACACCCCGCGCGCCGAGGCCCCGCTGTCCGGGGGCGAACTCCAACGGCTGGGGCTGGCAAGGGCGTTCGCCCACGCCGGGCGGCTGCTGGTCCTCGACGACGCGACCTCCAGCCTGGACACCGTCACCGAACGCCAGGTGGAGCGCGCCCTCTCCCACGATGTCCGCGCGGGCACCCGACTGATCATCGCCCACCGGCTCTCCTCCGCCGTACGGGCCGATCAGGTGATCTGGCTGGAGGAGGGGCGGGTACGGGCGGTGGGACCGCACACACTGCTGTGGCGGTTCCCGGACTACCGCGCGGTCTTCGCGACACCCGACACACCGCTGGAGACGGGACCGGGCACACCATCGGACACGGCGGAGGACCCCTTCCTCAAGCGGACCGGGCGGTGACGGACATGCCGAAACACACCGAAGCGCCGGAACACACCGGCACCGCGGCGGGCCGGGGGATGCTGCACCGGGTCCTCCCCCAGGGCCGGCGGTTCCTGTCGCGCAGGAAGCGGGTGCTGGTCGCGCTGGGCGGCTGGTCACTGCTGGAATCCGCGCAGACCTTCCTCGGCGGCTACTGCCTGGCGCGGGCGCTGGACCGGGGGTTCCTGGCGGGGGACACCGGCACCGGCCTGGTTTGGCTGGCCGTGGCGGCGGGCGCGATCCTGGTCGGCGGGCCGCTCGTCCGCGGGGTGTTCGGCCGGCTCGCCGAGCTGGTGGAGCCCCTGCGGGACGCGCTGGTCCGCCGGGCGGTGGGCCAGGCCCTGTCCCGGGCGGTGGCCGATCCGGCGCGTACGGACGGCGGGGCGGTGTCCCGGGTCACGCATCAGACCGAGATCGTCCGGGACAGCTTCGCCGGGCTGGTGCTCACCGCGCGCTCCTTCGTCTTCACGGCGCTGGGCGCGCTGGCCGGACTGCTGGCGCTGGCACCGCAGTTCCTGCTGGTGGTCGTGCCACCGCTGGTCCTCGGGCTGGCGCTGTTCCTGGCCACACTGGTGCCGATGGCCGCCGCCCAGCGCTCCTTCCTCGACCTCGACGAGGCCGTCGCCGACCGGGCGGGGGCGCTCGGCGCGGGACTGCGCGACATCGCGGCATGTGGTACGGGGGCGCGGATCGCCGGGCGTACGGGCGGGCTGATCGACGCGGCGGCCGGGTCGTCGCGGGTGCTGGCCCGCTGGGCGGCCGTCCGTACCCTCGCGCTCGGTGTGGCGGGCCAGCTCCCGGTGATCCTGCTGCTCTTCGCCACCCCCTGGCTGCTGCGCCAGGGGGTCACGGCGGGGGCGCTGGCGGGGGCGCTGGTCTATCTCCTCCAGTCACTGCTGCCCGCCCTGCACACCCTGATGACCGCGCTGGGCGCCGCGGGCACCCGGCTGCTCGTGGTGCTGGACCGGTTCGTGGAGGGGCCCGGCGCCGTTTCCGTACCGCTGCCCGCTCCCGTCCCCCTGCCGCCCGCACGGGTGCGGACGGCGGGCCGGGGCGGGGACCGGCCGTCCGCGCCCGCCGTGGAGGTCAGCTCCGTGACGGTGGCGTACGGTCCCGGCGCGCCGCCGGTGCTGGCGGGGCTGGATCTGCGGGTCGAGCGGGGCGAGCACGTGGCGGTGGTGGGCCCGAGCGGTATCGGCAAGTCGACGCTCACCAGCGTGGTCGCGGGGCTGCTGGCGCCCGGCCGGGGCGGTGTGTTCCTGGCGGGCGAGCCCGTGTCCGGCCGGAGCGCGCGCGAGCTGGCGGCCTCGCGGGTCCTGGTGCCGCAGCAGGCGTACGTGTTCACCGGCACCGTCCGCGACAATCTGCTGCATCTGTCCCCCGGGGCGCCGATGTCCGCGATCGTCCGGGCGGTCGGCGCACTGGGGCTCGACGGGCTGGTCGGGCGGCTCGGCGGGCTGGACGCCCCGGTGGATCCCGCCGCCCTGTCCCAGGGCGAGCGCCAGTCGCTGTCGCTGTGCCGCGCGTATCTGTCCCCCGCGCCCCTGCTGATCCTCGACGAGGCCACCTGCCATCTGGACCCGGTCGCCGAGGCGCGCGCGGAGCTGGCACTCGCCGCGCGTCCCGGGACGCTGATCGTGGTCGCGCACCGGCTGTCGTCGGCGCGCCGGGCGGACCGGGTGCTCGTACTGGACGGCACCAGGCCCGAGTACGGGACGCATGACGAGCTGCTCGGCCGGTCCGCCCTCTACCGCGATCTGGTGGGGCACTGGCAGGGCGCCTGAACCACCGGGCGCGGGCCGGTCAGAGCCAGCCCGCGCCCTGGGATATCCGTATGGCGTCCATGCGGTTGCGCCCGCCGACCTTCCGTATCGCGGCGGCCAGATAGTTGCGTATCGTGCCGTTGGACAGATGCAGGGATCTCGCGATTTCCTCGATCGGCGCGCCTTCCGCCGCCAGTGAGAGGACGCTGAGTTCTCTGGGGGTCAGCGGCATATTTCCCGCTTGAATAAAATCGAAAGCGAGTGATTCATCGACGAATCGCTCACCTCGCGCGACTTTGTGGATGGCCTCCACTAACCTCCCCGGCTCCCCGTCCCTGCTGACGTATCCGAGCGCTCCCGCCTCAAAGGCCTTGCGGAGGGCGCCGGGCTTGCGGGCACTGGCGAGCACCAGCAGCGCCGGGTCGTAGCCCAGCTCATCACGGGTGAATCTGGATCCGTGGACGTTCTCCGTACCGCCGGTGCGCCCCGGCGGGTCCAGACAGTCGATATCGGCGACATAGACGTGGGGCGGAACACCGTAGGCCCCACGGAATGCCGTACGACTGGTGTTCGAAGAAACATCGAACACATCTTCGGAACGCAACAGGGCCACCAGGGCCGAGCGGAACAGCCCCATTCCGTGCACCACATGAACTCGGATCATGCCATGGTCTCCTTTTCGCCTTCGGCCACTCCAGAGAACATGGTGGTCAATTACCGGCGCGTCACACGGCTCAATGCGCGGATAAAGCAGTGAGAAACGCGACACCGGCAGCACAGCGAGCACCTTTCTGTACACCGTGAGCCCCCGCTTGCAGCAGTGCGCCACCGTGCGCCCCTGGCGAGCCGGGGCGCCGGGCGTTCCGGACACCTCCGAACCCTCTCTATATCTCCCGTTTGCTCCGTTTCGACGGGAAAGGAGGAAAATGGCAGAGGACGGAGCCACTGGAGGCGCACGATGAAGCAGAACCGCTACACCCCGGACCGCGGCCTGACCACACGCATGGTCACCACCATGTTCCTGATCGGCCTGCTGTACGTGGTCCTGGTCGGGGTGCTGCTCGCGGTGCTGAGCAAGGCATGGCCGATCATCCTGATCATCGCGGGAGGGATGTTCATCGCCCAGTTCTGGTTCAGCGACAGGATCGCGGCGTTCAGCATGGGGGCGCGCGAGGTCACCCCCGAGGAGGCGCCCGAACTGCACGGGGCGATCGACCGGATCTGCGCGCTGGCCGATATGCCCAAGCCGAAGGTGGCCATCGCGCACAGCGACCTGCCGAACGCCTTCGCCACCGGCAGGAGCGAGCGCACCGCCCTGGTCTGCGCGACCACCGGACTGCTGCGCCGGCTGGAGCCGGAGGAACTGGAGGGCGTGCTCGCCCATGAGATGTCCCATGTCGCCCACCGCGATGTCGCCGTCATGACCATCGCCTCGTTCCTCGGGGTGCTCGCGGGACTGATCACCCGGGTCGCGCTCTGGAGCGGTCTGTCCCGGAACCGGGACTCCTCCCCCGTCGGTATCGCGCTCATGCTGATACCGCTGGTCAGCGCGGTGGTGTACGCGGTCGGCTTCCTGCTGACCCGGCTGCTCTCCCGCTACCGCGAACTCTCCGCGGACCGGGCCGCCGCACTGCTCACCGGCCGGCCCTCGGCGCTCGCCTCGGCGCTGACCAAGGTGAGCGGGCAGATGTCCCGGATCCCCACCGAGGACCTCCGGAAGGCGGAGCCGTACAACGCCTTCTTCTTCGTCCCCGCGTTCGCCTCCAAGGAGAGCCTGGGGCGGCTGCTCTCCTCCCACCCGACGCTCGAACAGCGACTGGACCAGCTCGCCAGGATCTCCGCCGAACTGGCCCGCCCGTAAAGCCTGTTCGCAACCACTCTTGCAACCGCTCGTTCGTAACCGCTCGTTCGTGAACCCGACAGTGAGGAAACGGTCCTGTGGGCCTTCTCGACGCCATCCTCGGCCGGAGCAAACCGGTCCGTCCCGATCTCGACCAGCTCTTCGCGCTGCCCTCCGCCGCGCTCACACTCCAGGCGGGCGCCGGATACACCCCCACCGGTCTGGGCTCCGTCTGTTTCGCGGGGGTCGAGGGCGGTGGGTTCGCCCGGATCCGGCGGGACGTACAGGAGTTGCTCGACGCGGACACCGGCAGGACCGGGCCGCCCGTGGCGTTCAGCCAGGACGCGTACGGCTACACCTGGCTGCTCGCCCAGCGAGCGCCCGACGACACGGCCGCGCTGGTCAACGATCTGCACGCGGCCAACACACTGCTCCAGGACGGCGGCTTCGGGCCGCAGCTCCTGTGCTCGCTGATCGGCTTCCGGGACACCGAGCAGCGTCCGCTGGCCCTCGTCTATCTCTACAAGCGCGGCAGCTTCTACCCCTTCGCGCCCCTGCCCGGCAGCCAGGAGAAACGCGACAACCAACGAGAACTCCAGGTCAGGGCGGTGCTCGGCGACGACCTGCGGATCGAGCCCGACCTCGCCCGGTGGTTCCCCGTCTGGGGAGCGCCCGGACTCTGACGCACCAGGCGCCCGGCCCGCGCACTCACCCGACGTACGACGTACTAGTGAGCTGGTTGTGAGGTGCTTCCTCACCACGTGAGTCGTTTTGCGTACCAGTTCGTGGGTTTGGCTGACGGGTGCCGGTTGGGTTCGGTCTGCTGTCGTTCATGGGTGACAGCAGGCTGGAGCCGCTGGTCCTGAGTGAGGCCGAGCGGCAGGTGTTGGACAACTGGGTCAAGCGCCGGACGACCGCGCAGGGTCTGGCCCTGCGGGCAAGGATTGTGCTGGCGTGTGCGGATGGCGGGCCGAACCTGGCGATCGCCGCCCGGCTGGGAGTGAACCGGGGCACCGTCGCCAAGTGGCGGACCCGGTTCCTGCGTCACCGGCTGAATGGCCTCGCGGACGAGCCGCGGCCCGGGGTGCCGCGGACCATCACCGACGCCCAGGTGGAAGAGGTCGTGGTCCGCATGACGGCGGTCTCCGTAAGCTCCCCGTGTGCGGCCAAATACCGCGCAATTTATGGCCACGGGTTTCCCCGCGTACGGCCAGATCTTCTCCCCGCT